>CAZPXI010000577.1:0-1505 GCA_964590715.1 uncultured Desulfobulbus sp. | reverse complement strand
CCCACCGGGCCCAGGAACTGACCAGACAGCTGTTAACCTTTTCCAAGGGCGGGGCACCGGTCAAGGAAACCGCCTCCGTGATCGATATCGTACAAGAAGTTGTCTCCTTCACCCTCAGCGGCTCGAATACGAAATGGGTTATGGAGACGGAAGGAACCATCAACCCGGTTGATGTCGACACCGGTCAATTCAGCCAGGTTCTTGAAAACCTGATCATCAACAGCGACCAGTCCATGCCGGATGGTGGGGTCATTACCATCAGGATCCATAATTATACCCGGGATGAACAATCACCCGACCCCCTTGACGGCGGTAAGTACGTAAAAATCGATATACAGGATCAGGGTGTCGGTATTGCCGAAAAATACCTGCCGAGGATATTCGACCCTTATTTCACCACTAAAAAAAGGGGGAGCGGACTCGGCCTTGCCACAGCCTATTCAACAATCCGCAGGCATAAGGGTTTGCTCACCGTTGATTCCGAGCCGGGTCTTGGTACAACCATGAGCATCTACCTGCCGGCTTCAGAGGGAGAACTGCCGCCGGATAAAGCTGCTGCTCCGGAGATGCCGAAGGGGAGTGGTAAAATACTCATCATGGATGATGATGAGGTCGTGCGGCAGGTCGGGGCGGAAATGCTGATCCTGCTCGGCTATGAAGTGGTTGAATCAAAGGACGGTGAGGAGGCCCTTGAAAAATACCGTGAAGCACTGCAGTCCAGTACACCGTTTGATACCGTTATTCTCGACCTGACTGTTCCGGGAAGAATGGGTGGCAAGGAAACCATCGCCGGACTCCGGAAAATGGACCCGAAGGTAAAGGCCATTGTATCCAGCGGCTATTCCCATGACCCTATCATGGCGGACTTTCGCAACTACGGTTTTTCAGGAGTGATCCCCAAGCCTTACTCTTTTGAAAAACTGGGCTCAACCGTCCGAGCTTTACTCTTAAACTGAAGAAAATCCGCCGGAAATCCGCCCTCAAGTGCTGTCCCGTAACCTACCTCGCCAGGCTCTTTTTCCCCTGGGATAGGAAAAGTCCAGCGTATCTCGTCCAACCCCTACCCTGAGCCCTCTGCTCAGATGCAGCTCACTGCCGGTTCGTCCCGAGGTGCCCGCCTGGAGGATGGACATAATATGTTCATAGCGTGCAGAACTGCCGAGTTTCCACAGCAACCGTTCCACCAGCCGGCGCTGCAGACAGGGATGGAGAACAGAAAAAACGGCTCGATCCAGAACATGCATTTCATCACCTTCCGTCCCGGCTTCCACCCTTACCACCTGATGCCAGATCTCTCTGATCCGGATTTCAAGGTAGTCCTCATCTTCACTCAGATTTGCAGCCGTTTTCAGCATGGCCTTACGGATTCCGGGATCAAAATCGCCCTCAAGCAGCGGCAGCAGGATATGTCGAATTCGATTGCGTACAAACCTGAGATCATCGTTGCTGGAATCTTGACAAAAGGCGATATCGTGATGTTCGAGATACTCCAGGAGCCGTTCTTT
>CAZPXI010000576.1:0-1510 GCA_964590715.1 uncultured Desulfobulbus sp. | reverse complement strand
GTGTTAAGCGCCTATGATTATAAATGCTGTATTACCGGGTTATCTGCTCCCCAACTGTTGGTTGCCAGCCATATTATCCCTTGGAGTGTTGACAGAGAAAACAGGTTGAATCCGAGGAATGGCTTGGCCTTGTCCATGCTGCACGATAAAGCATTTGATTCCGGTTTGCTAACAATTGATAAAGATATGACGGTTCGTGTTTCAAAGAAAGTGGCAATTTCCCCAAAAGACGACTTCTTTATTTCAACCATCCAGAATTACTGCGGTAAGATCATTTTTCGACCGAAAAAGTTTCAGCCATTTGAAGAATTTTTAGAATATCATCGTGAAAATATTTTTGAAAAATAATCTCTCGCTGATGAAAAGCCGGCAATCATCCAATCTGCGACACAAGGATGCATAGCAAAGTATGGGTACTTGCCTGAACAATATCTTTGCCAAGATGAACTGGAGGCTAATCAGTTAGTTCCATTTTGGAAACAACTGTCGAGGATGGCAAAAAATACAAGACCAAATACTACAACCTTGATGCCATCATCAAAAAAAGAAGTACTGATTTATGATTATGTTGATGAGCAAATTCACATGCTTCAAAAGATGTACAAGAAAAGATTGCTCAGTTACAAGGCCATCGGCCACGAAGTAAAAGAAAAATTGTCATTGAGCTGATTTTTGAAGGCGCTATATCCATCCTGGATGGGTTTACAACCAATTCAACCAATTCAACCAATTACCACCCAAGCTGATGACAGTCCTCTGGAGGTGGTGCCATGGCTCTTATTAATATTCAATCCGCAATAAAACAGGTGCAGCAGATTGTTCGTAAGCTTGATCCACCGCAAGGCGTGGAGATCTTAACCTATAAACGCAATCGTGGGATCACCATTATTAAAATCGATGAGGAAACCCTGTCCGTGCAGGAACGGGGGTATGAGGAAAATACCTTTCAGGTGAGTATGGACAGTCTGGGACGACTGCTTAAAACCATTGCCAAAAGAGAATTTCCCCGAAGCCGGAAGGTACGTGTTTATCAGCTGGATAGCCCCTACTGTCTGGGGATCAAACGAAAACAGATCTGATTATCTCTTTTACCGCTTGGCTTGCTCGTACTGAAGGGTATTTCAGTTGACATGGATGGTGCAGATTTCATTTGTATTATGTAATACTCTACTCTGAATCAGAGTGGTAACCGGCCTCCAGCTGATGACGAATGGCAACAACAATTGCTGCATCTGCTTCCAGGCGATATAAAGCCACATATCCGTAGTGGCCAAAGCCTATTACTAACTCCCTGTATCCCGGTTCCATGTTGTTCACCGGCCGGCCGATTTGCGGGTGTTGTTCCAGAATATGAACGGCCTGGATAATTGTTGAGGCGGCTTTTTGGCTTGCTATGGGATTCTTGTGTTGTAGAACGGCCCGCAAACGTTGGAGATCACGTAAGGCGGCGGGTGTAAATTTTACTGATGGCATTCGGGGGCGTCCTTTTCATCGTCTGTTCCCCAGGTGT
>CAZPXI010000575.1:0-1513 GCA_964590715.1 uncultured Desulfobulbus sp. | reverse complement strand
TGGCTGGGGGACAGGGATTCGAACCCCGATAAGCGGAGTCAGAGTCCGCTGTCTTGCCATTAGACCATCCCCCAGCATGTTGGAAGGTGAGAGAGAAAATAGAGAGATTGCCCGCCATTGTCAAGGACAAAATCGCTTTTTTGCACTCTGAGAGTTTCTATTCAATCTTTTCTTTCAACTGATCATAAAACCGGCATAGCCGACCACTTGCTCGGTATCGCCGCTGACCTCGCCGGAATCGGTGTAACGCACCAGTTCGGCATGGGTTGCACCTAATTCCAAAGCGGTGAGCAAAGTAATCGTGGTCGGTATAATTCCGCACATGGAAATGCGATTTCCCAGCACGGTCTCATACAACCCTTTCGGATCAAGGGCCCCAATTCGTTCAAGGGCCAGATGGTCTTTTATGCTTGCATTTCGCCTGGACTCATAATGCGTCATATCGGTGGAGGCCACCATCAACACCGGCTTGGCAAACTCCCTGATGGCTGTTGCCAGATCATGAGCTGCCTGTGTACAGACCTCATAGGAGACATGAGACACCACGATGGGAACTATTTTGAGATTTTTCTGTAAAAACTGGAGAAAAGGGACCTGTACCTCTAGGGAATGTTCCTGCTGGTGGGCAACATCATCTTCGACAATAACCTCTGAATTACGAAGAATGGAAACGGCCAGATCGCGCTCAATGGGAACCCCGCCTAAGGGCATCTGCCAGTCGGAAATCCCCAGGGCCAGCGGCTGACCATTGCCGTGATGGTTTGGCCCGAGGATGAGGGCGGTTTCAGGCACCTGCACCCCGGCAAAGGTCTCACCGGCTACGGCCCCTGAATACACGTAGCCGGCATGGGGTACGATAACGGCCAGGGCCTTTTTCTTTTTCTGAACAGATGGAATAAACCCGGCAAGAGTTTGCTGAAGCAGAGTTGGATCTCCGGGATAAAATCTATCGGCAACCACGGGTTGACGGGTCATAATACACCTCCCAAACGTTTTTCTACACCTCGGCGACGGCAATATCACCAAGGGCTGAAGATAGAAGGTTACCTTCTCTGATAATCAGGCCGTTGACACAACGCTGATATTTTATCAATCCTGCGTTTATTTCACGTCCCAGGTAGTTCCTTCCGGTCCGTCGTGCAGTTCTATATTATGGGCAAGCAATTGATCCCTGACTGCATCGCCGGCCGCCCAGTCCTTGTTTTCACGGGCGGCATTACGCCTGATAATCAGACTATTGATCTCCTCCTCGGAAAGATCAATGGCGGCAAGTAACTTTTCTTTTTTCTCGACCACATACTGTACGGCATCCTGGGTGGCTACACCCAGAATACCGGCCAGTTCGCACAAAGCCTCTCCCGCTGATCTCAGCAACGCAATATCCTCACCGGCCGGTTGTTCCGGCAGCAAACGGGCCACCTTGTTCATCACTTTGACGCCGTCAAAGAGAAATCCAAGTGCCTGAGCAGTATTGAAATCGTTATCCATGGCCTGCTCAAAGCGGCTTTTCAGA
>CAZPXI010000574.1:0-1514 GCA_964590715.1 uncultured Desulfobulbus sp. | reverse complement strand
CGGTCGCCCTGGGAACATAACAGGTAGTTGCCGAGCAAAAGGCGGCTCTCAAGAAACTGGGTCCGACTGAAAAAATCCATGTCCTGCAATCGATTCTGCCAGAGATTCTCCAGTTTGTCCAGAGGGGTCTGCCCGGTTGCGCCGACCAGATCATCTCGGAGGAAGAGATGTGTACCCGAAGTGGTCTTCCAGCGTGGCCTGTGTCCATAAAAAATATCATCCAACGAGGCATCGGTGTCAAAAAACCTGCGCGCATATTCAGCGGACTTGGCCGGTGACAGGGCCAGATAGGGATATAGCCGCTTGAGCAGAAAAGGCCGACAGCTCGAATCCGCCTGAGCGGCAATAAAGGCCCTGACCTTTGCCTCTTTAAAGATATCATAACCGCCTAGAATCTCATCAGCACCCTCGCCGGTGAGCACCACTTTATAGTCGTGCTTCCGAACCAGAGAGGAGAGCAGGTATAACGGCGTGGGCGCGGTTCGCAGAATCGGTGTTTCCGTATGCCATATCACATCCGGAAAGGCCTGGCCGATGGAATCATAGGTACAGCGAATGGAATGATGATCGGTTTGCAGGAAGTCCGCCATTTCCTGCTGCTCCTGCTGTTCATCGTAGACCTTATCGCTGAAGGTAACGGAAAATGTTTTGAGCTCGTTGTCGGTGAAATGCTTGATCAAGGAGGTAATGGTCGAGGAATCCAGCCCACCGCTCAAGTAGGCACCGACCGGGACATCGGCCCGTAACCGGAGCCGGGTGGAATCGATCAGCAGTTCCCGCAACTGTTCGGCAAGCTCTGTTTCACTTGCCGAAGACAGCGAGGCAGTACCAAAGGGAATCTGCCAGTATTGTTGCTGCTCAATCTTGCCTAAGCTGTCGATCTTCAGCAGGCAGCCCGGATCCAGCTGTTGCACATCCTGAAACACCGTCTCTGTTCCGGCCGGGCTCCAGAAGGTAAAAATCTCCTGAATTACAGCTCTGTTTATTTGCCTGGGGATGCCGGGATCAGCGGAAAAGATCGACTTGATCTCGGAGGCAAAATAGAACCGTCCATTCTGCAGAGTGTAAAACAGGGGGCGGATTCCCATCCGATCCCGGGCCAGGAACAGGGTCTGTTCCTGCTGGTCATAAATGGCAATGGCAAACTGACCGTTCAGGTCATCAAGACATCGTTCACCCTTTTCTTCAAAGAGATGCAGAATAACTTCGGTATCGGAATGGGTCGTGAACCGGTGGCCCCGGCTGACAAGCTGCTCTCGCAGTTCCGGGTAATTAAAGATTTCGCCGTTAAAGATAATCCACAGGGTTTTGTCTTCATTGTGAATCGGCTGCCAACCGCCCTCCAGATCGATAATGGAAAGCCGGGCATGGGCAAGACCTGCCCTTTTATCCTGGAAAAAACCAAATCCATCGGGCCCGCGATGGTGGAGCGGCCAGATCATCCGTTCAAGCAGATGGAGGCCTTGCTCCGGGTCGTGCTGTATATTAAAATAACCGGCAATTCCGCACATAAG
>CAZPXI010000573.1:0-1518 GCA_964590715.1 uncultured Desulfobulbus sp. | reverse complement strand
TTGATCAGGTGGGACCGCTGACCAGGGACGTTTTCGACTGCGCCCTGATGATGAACGTCATTTCCGGGCATGACGGTCGTGATTCAACCTCCATCAGGCGGGATGTGCCCGACTTTACGAAATCACTGACCGATGGTCTGCAGGGGGTTCGGGTCGGTATCCCCGGGGAGTATTTTGGCGAGGGACTCGATCCCGAGGTGGAAAAGGCGGTGCGCAACGGTATTGACATGCTGTGTGAGGCCGGAGCGGAGATCGTCGATGTTTCCCTGCCCCATACCGAATACTGTGTTGCGGTCTATTATTTGATTGCCCCGGCCGAAGCCAGCTCCAATCTGGCCCGTTTTGACGGGGTCAGGTTCGGCTATCGTGATAAGGAGGCGGACTCTCTGATCGATATGTATCGCCGCACTCGTTCCCAGGGGTTTGGTGATGAGGTCAAGCGGCGTATCCTGATCGGCACCTATGCCCTGTCGGCGGGATACTATGATGCTTACTATAAAAAGGCCTCACAGGTTCGGACCCTGATCAAGGATGATTTTTCAGCCGCCTTCAGCATGTGTGATCTGGTGGTCTCTCCGGTCACCCCGACCCCGGCCTGGAAAATCGGGGAAAATGCCGATGATCCGCTGGCCCTGTATCTTTCCGACATTCTGACTATTTCGGCCAACTTGGCCGGAATCCCCGGGCTGTCCGTTCCCTGCGGGTTTTCCAGCGACGGTCTGCCCATCGGCATGCAGATGCAGGCTACGCATTTTAACGAAGAGATTCTCCTCAAGGCCGCCTGGAACCTGGAAAAGCGGGCCGGAGTGGCTGATAAAAAACCTGTAGGACTGGGTTAACATGTTACAAAAGCTCTGTTTATTTTATTACATTCCGCTTAAGGCGGCTTCCGTATATGACATCTGATTATGAAGTTAAAAATACCAGAAAACATAGCTGAAATTGTTCCCTACCCGCCCGGTAAACCTCTTGATGAACTGGAGCGTGAGTACGGAGTCACCAATTCAATTAAACTCGCCTCCAACGAGAACCCCTGGGGACCATCACCCAAGGCCGTTGCCGCAATTGAAGAAACCCTGTCCGGCCTGCACCGCTACCCGGACGGCTCGAGTTTTTACCTGACCGAGGCCCTGGCCCGCTGGCTGGGGGCGGGGATGGATGAAATCGTCCTTGGTAACGGCTCCAACGAGGTGATTGAGTTCCTGATCAAAGCCTTTGTCCGGACCGGGGATGAGGTCATTACCTCCCATCCCTCCTTCCTCATGTATCAGAAGTTTGTCCAGGTCCGGGGCGGGAAAAACACGGTTCTGCCATTAAAGGATATGGAGCACGATCTGGATGCAATTATTGCGGCGGTCAACGACCGCACCAGATTGATTTTTCTTGATAACCCGAATAATCCTACCGGAACATTTTTTTCAGGAAAGCGGTTTGAGGATTTTCTCAACAGTCTGCCGGAGACTGTGATTCTGGTGCTGGATGAGGCCTATGTGGATTTTGTCGAACCTGAAGAGCGAA
>CAZPXI010000572.1:0-1520 GCA_964590715.1 uncultured Desulfobulbus sp. | reverse complement strand
AATCGGGAGGATGATGGAGGAATACAATGGCATTACCAAAAAGAAGACATTCACGATCGCGTACCAGAAAACGGAGATCTCACGATTTTCTGACCAGACCGAGTGTCGGTCAGTGTCCGGAGTGTGGAGAACCCAAAATGCCGCACCAGCTGTGCGGCGGTTGCGGGACATATAAGGGCAGAAGCGTTATTCGCCTTGAGGATGAGCTGAGCTAAGTAGCCCGTGCGTATTGCAGTCGATGCCATGGGGGGCGATCTTGGTTCCGAGTTACCTGTTCAGGGGGCTATTGCCGCTTTGAAGGAACGGGAGGATCTTGAGATTGTCCTTCTTGGACCCCGTGATTTTTTAAAAGAACAGGTCTCTGCCATTGTAGGAGATTCCGCTGAAATCCGTAAACGGCTGTTTTTTGAACACGCCACGGAAGTCATCGGCATGGATGAATCTCCGGTTGAGGCAATACGAAAAAAAAAGGATTCCACCGTCATGGTGGGCTTCGAACTGGTCCGGAACAACAAGGCGGACGCCGTTATATCCGCAGGAAATTCCGGGGCAACCATGGCCGCAGCTATTCGAAAACTCGGCCGCTTAAAGGGGATCTCCCGTCCAGGTATAGCCAGTTTTTTCCCTACCCTCAAAGAGCCGGTCATGCTTATGGATATTGGAGCCAACGTCGACTGCAGACCGCAGCATTTGCTACAGTTTGCCATCATGGCCGCTTCATGCTCCAGCCTGCTCAATGGAATTGATCGGCCTAGGATAGGCCTGCTCAGTATCGGTGAAGAGGCAAGCAAGGGTAATGCCTTGATCAAGGAAACCCATGCCTTGCTCAGTTCGGGTTCCTTGAATTTTATCGGCAATGTCGAAGGGCGTGATGTTTATAAAGGGGATGTGGATGTGATTATTTGTGATGGCTTTGTCGGCAACATCTCACTGAAGATCAGTGAGGGGCTGGCCGAGGCTGCCATGCAGATGTTAAAGGCTGAAATTCTTAAAAGTTGGCGGGCCAAGATCGGTTACCTGTTAATTAAAGATGCCTTTGCCCGATTTCGTGGACGCCTTGACTATGCTGAATATGGCGGCGCTCCCCTTTTAGGTATCAACGGCATCGGTATTATCTGTCATGGGACCTCGGACGCCACCGCAATTCAGAATGCTGTTTTTGTTGCAGCGGATATGGTTCAGCACCGGGTCAATGACGGTATAATTCGTGCGCTGGCCGAATATAACGCCTAGCAGGATTGGATTGTTATGAAACATGCTGCCCTGCTTGGAACCGGTTCCTGTCTGCCCAAAAAAGTTCTGACCAATAACGACCTTGAGAAGATTGTTGACACCTCGGATGAATGGATCACCAGCCGAACCGGTATCCACACTCGAAGAATTGCCTCCGGGGGAGAAGAAAATTTTCGTCTGGCCGCTCGGGCTGCGGAGAAGGCGTTGGAGATGGCCGACACTCGGGCAACAGAGATAGAGCTGATTATTGTTGCTACCTTTTCTCCGCATATGATGATGCCCTCCAC
>CAZPXI010000571.1:0-1523 GCA_964590715.1 uncultured Desulfobulbus sp. | reverse complement strand
AAATGCGGGGCCTGTACCGTGGTCTGCCCGGTCTTTCGGGTGGAACCCAGGGAATCGCTGACCGCCCGGGGCAAAATGCATCTGCTCTCGCTGTCCCTGGCCCGTCAGCCTTCAGGACATTTTGAGGATATATTCTCCCGCTGCCTGCTCTGCGGCGCCTGCGAAACCGTCTGCTCCCGCCACCTGCCGATCACCGAACTGGTGACCCGGGCCCGCAGCGGTTTTTCCATATTTTACGGCAACCACGGTCTGCAGAAGGCGGCGGCCCGCAAGGCGTTGTCTTCGTCCGGACTTCTGCAGGGGCTGGTTCGGGCAGGAATCAGTCTCAAGCGTATCAACGCCCTGCCTGCCCGTTCCGGCCTGCGCATCAAGCTTGGCCTGCTGGAGGATCCCCGGGTTGAACCTGTCGGCGAATCCGTGTCTCCGAACACGACCTCTGAAGACACGTTGAGTTATTTCAGCGGATGTCTGGCCCGCTATCTGCAACCCTCGGTCGGCCGGGCTGTCCTTCGCCTGGTCTATGCCGGCAATCGGCAGGTGTGGAATCCTGCAGACCAATGCTGCTGCGGACTGGCTGCCTCTGCCGCCGGTAAAGTTGATGAAGCCAGGGCGCTGGCCTGGCGCAATATCCAATCCTTTGCGGGGAACCGCGGGCCGATTCTTACCTCCTGCGCCTCCTGCTCCAGTCATCTTGCCGCCTATCCTGATCTTTTTGCGGATGATCCGGAAAGACAGAAAGCTGCCGGGAGGTTCAGCAGCAGGGTGGTTGAGTTTTCCTCATTTTTTTTAAATCACCTGCAAGATACCCTGGTGTTGCCGGGGGATCAAAAAAAAATAAAAACATTCTATCATGATCCCTGTCACCTGCGCTTTACTAAAGCCGGGCGGCAAGCGCCGCGCAATTTGATTGATCGAATGCAAAACCTGGAAAGGGTGGAGTCCGCAAACGGGCCCCAATGTTGCGGCCAGGGCGGGCTTTTTCATGTCGGCTACCCCGAGCTTTCCCGAGAAATATTTCAACGCTGCGCCGATGGTGCCCTTGTTCGTTTACCGGATCTGGTGACGACGACCTGTTCGGGCTGCCTGATGCAATGGCAGCTGGGTGCTGCGGAAAATAACCTGCCGGTCCGTGTCCGGCACCTTGCCCTGCTGCTGGCTGACTGTCTCAAATAAGAAAGTCCTTGTTTCGCCGCCGCTGTCCTGCTATGAAGAACTGGTTAGACTGAGGTTTAAACGAATAATTGCTAATGGTTTACAACCGGTCGGAAAGGAAACATGGGTTTGTCGATTCGCCAACAGCTTGAGGAGCAGGAAAAGGTCATTCTTTCCCCCCATGCCTGTCTGAGCGTGAGTTCGCGGGGACGATTGCATGACGAGGCGGATATCTGTAATCTGCGGACTGTTTTTCAGCGTGATCGGGATCGGATCATCCATTCCAAAACCTTTCGCCGGCTCAAACATAAAACCCAGGTTTTTCTGGCCCCGGCCGGGGATCATTACCGCACCCGGCTGACCCATGTCCT
>CAZPXI010000570.1:0-1526 GCA_964590715.1 uncultured Desulfobulbus sp. | reverse complement strand
CCCCCCCCTAAAGACTGCGGGGATGAACGAAAAAAAATGACCGGCCTCTTGCTCTATATATTTGTGTTTTCCCGTAGTTCCATTGTGTCGTTGTCCGGCGAGCGGGCAGCCTTTATCCAAAAATAGTCTGCAACGTTTTGTTCTCTCAGGCTATTTTTATAACAGCGAAGCGGTGTCATCGTTGTGGCTGTGACCTGTAAACCCGGAGTCTGCGCTTTGCTCCGCTTACCTGGTCCAGCCATGCTGGTCTAGCCGAAAATACCTTTGAGAAAGAAGAAAAAGCCCATGGCCAGGATTGCGCCCGCCGGCAGGGTGACCAGCCATGAGATGATGATGTTCATCACCACCCGCAGGTCCAGAGCGCCGATTCCGCGGGCCAGGCCGACGCCGAGTACCGAACCGACCAGGATATGGGTTGTCGAGACCGGCAGCCCGGTCCGTGAGGCAAGGACAACGGTACTGGCGGCTGCAAGTTCGGCACAGAATCCGCGCGAGGGGGTTAGTTCGGTGATTTTTGTACCCACCGTCAGCATGACCCGATAGCCCAGGGTTATGAGCCCGGCCACAATACCGGCCCCGCCGACCATCAGGATCCAGGACGGCATTTCGGAAGTCTGCATAACCTCACCGCCTGAGTTGACAATACTAATGACCGCCGCTAGTGGGCCGATACCATTGGCCACGTCGTTTGAACCGTGGGCAAAGGCCATGGAACAGGCGGTAAAGAGCATCATCGGCGTGAACACTTTTTCAACACTGGCAAAGTGAAAGTCCCTGTCCGCCTCTACATCTTCCTTGACGTTCCTGACAAACAACCAGCCTATAAAGCCTGTCATCAGGCCGATGCAGATTGCAATACCAAAACTCTGCGTTGCCGAAAGATCGATGTTCAGATGCTTTAATCCCTTAAACAGGGTGACCAGAGAGATGATGAACCCGACAAGGAAAATGTAAGCAGGGGCATATCGCTTGGCGTTCTTCAGAGGGTTGTCGGTATCAAAAATAAGTTTTCGGGTACTCATGACTAAAAGAAAGGAAAGGGTGCCGCCAACTGCCGGGGAAATAACCCAGCTGGCAACAATTTTTCCTATTTTCAGCCAGTTGATCGCACTTGGCCCGATCCCGACAAGAGCAAAACCAACCAGCGCTCCGACAATAGAATGGGTCGTGGAAACAGGCCATCCCTTGACCGAAGCAATCATCAACCAGACTGCCGCTGCGAGCAGGGCGGCAAGCATACCATACACAAGAATTTCCGGGGTAGCGATAATACCGGTGGGGTCAATAATGCCCTTACGGATGGTTTTTGTGACATTGCCACCGGCGAGAACCGCACCGGCAAATTCGAAAACAATTGCAATAGCAACGGCCTGCTTTACGGTAACTGCTCCGGCCCCGACTGAGGTGCCCATAGCGTTGGCCAAGTCATTTGCGCCAACGCCCCAGGTCATAAACAGGCCGAAAATTATAGCCAGGATGACCATGATTGTCCCGTAAGCTGCTATGATTTCCATGGAGTTCCCTTT
>CAZPXI010000569.1:0-1531 GCA_964590715.1 uncultured Desulfobulbus sp. | reverse complement strand
TTAAAGAAAAAAAGAGACGAAAATCTGCTTGCTCTCAACTTTATTTTCTCCACCGGCATGAGTTCTCAGCCATCACAAACAAAGGAATAGACAATGAACGACGGACTGTACGCAAAGATCCAAACAAACAAGGGCGATATCCTGGTTGAACTGTATCACGACAAAACCCCATTGACGGTGATCAACTTCGTCAGCCTTGCCGAGGGCACCATGTACCTTGGCGGTGCCGGAAAAGCCACCGGAACCCCCTTTTATGACGGGCTCAAATTTCACCGGGTCATCAATGATTTCATGGTCCAGGGCGGCTGCCCGCTGGGTACCGGTACCGGCGGACCGGGCTATAATTTTGCCGACGAGTGCATAGCGGAGTTACGCTTTGATAAACCCGGCCTGCTGGCCATGGCTAATGCCGGTCCGGGCACCAACGGCAGCCAGTTCTTCATCACCCATGTGCCCACCCCCCATCTCAACGGCAAACACACCATCTTCGGCCAGGTCGCCGAAGGAATGGATGTGGTCAACAGCATTGTCGGCGACGACACCATTGAGCGGGTAGAAATCATCCGGGTCGGCAACGCTGCGGAGAATTTCAAAACCGGTCAACCCGCCTTTGATGAGGCGGAACAGGCTATTGATGGAAATAAAAAAAAAGCTGAAGAGGCCGAGCGCAACAAAATCACAGAACAGATCAAGGAAAAGTGGTCGGAGGCTAAGACCACCGAGAGCGGCATGTACTTTGTTGTCACCCAGGAGGGCGAAGGCGACAAGCCGAAGTCCGGAGACAGCATCAGCGCCCATTACAGCGGGCGGCTCTTTGCCAATGATAAAAAATTCGATTCCTCCTACGACCGTGGCGAACCCATTCAATTCGAGGTCGGGGTCGGCCGGGTTATCCCCGGTTGGGACGAAGCCCTGATCGATATGAAACGGGGAGAAAAACGGACCCTGATCATTCCTCCGAACCTGGCCTATGGTGAACAGGGCGCGGGCGGCGTAATCCCGCCCAATGCCTGGCTGATCTTTGATGTCGAGCTGGTTGATTTTTAATTTGGCACTGTCATTTTTTTGCGTAGGAGCCCAGCCCTCTGGGCGAACAAGAAACTGCAGGGATCGGCCCCCTCCCACAATCGTCCACAGGGGTGGACTCCTACGAGATTTAAAAGCTTAAAAAGCAGAACCTGGAACCTTTCATATATCACCACAAGAGAGATGCAATGACCAGACTGACAACAACAATCTTTTTGTTCCTGTTACTGACGGCAGGCTTCTGCTGCATGAGCCGGCCTCTGCATGCAAAAGAACAAAAGTTGCCTGACGGGCTGTATGCAAAGATACAGACAACCAGAGGCGACATTCTGCTCAAGCTCTATTACGATAAAACCCCGCTTACAGTGATCAACTTCGTCAGTCTTGCCGAGGGCACCATGTTCCCCGACAAAACAGGTGGCGCGGCCGGTAAACCTTTTTATGACGGCCTCAAGTTCCACCGGGTCATTGCCAACTTTATGATCCAGGGCGGCTGCCCGCTGGG
>CAZPXI010000568.1:0-1533 GCA_964590715.1 uncultured Desulfobulbus sp. | reverse complement strand
AATTTCAGCAACCTGCTGCTGTCGCTCTCCGATGCGGTGGATCTTGCCAACTCGGAGATTGCCTCTCACCAGATGCGGACCGCTTTTATCACCTGGCAACTCTGCCGGACCGCACAACTTCCCGAGGCCGACACCAACCAACTCTACATGGCAGCACTCCTCCATGATATCGGGGCACTGTCTCTGGAAGAAAAAGAACGGTTGCACGCCTTCATAGCGGTTGACCTCGACACCCACTGTATCCTGGGCGAGGCCCTGTTCAACCTGTCGCCGTTGCTTTCTCCCGCAGCAAAGGTTGTCAGGTTCCACCACAGACCCTGGCGGGAATGGGATACCCCTGTTGGTTCACCGGATGTCTTTGGGGCACAGGTGTTACATCTGGCGGACCTGCTGGAAAGATTCATTGTCCGGGACCAGTATATCCTGCTCCAGGTCGATGATCTGAAGAAAAAAATCCTTGCCTGTTCCGGAAATGAACTCCACCCGGAGATCGTCGACCTGTTTATGCAGATCGCTCATCGGGAAGATTTCTGGTTTGACCTGACCTCGCCACGGCTCTATTCCCTGTTGTTGCATTCCGGTCCCTACAGGCTGACGGAAATAGGCAACAGCAGTATATTTTCCATTGCCTCACTGTTCAGGCATATTATCGATTTTAAATCAAGATTTACAGCATCCCATTCCACCGGTGTCGCCGAATGCGCTGTTTTGCTTTCAGAAAAATTCGGCCTGACGGATACCGAAATCGTACAAATGGAAATTGCCGGTTATTTCCATGATATGGGAAAGCTGGCCGTACCCAATGCCATTCTTGAAAAAACAGGCGGCCTGACAAAGGATGAATTTGCAATCATCAAACAGCACACCTATTTCACCTATTCGGTTTTAAATACAATAGGGGGGCTTAATCAAATCAGTGAATGGGCGGCTTTTCATCACGAAAGGCTTGATGGTTCCGGTTATCCTTTCCATATCAGCGCGGACAAAATCAATATAGGGGCCAGGATAATGACTGTCGCCGACCTGTTTACCGCCGTTGCCGAGGACAGACCGTACAGGAATGGGATGAAACGAAAGGAGATAGAGAAAATTTTATTGTCCCAGGTCAAGAAAAACGCCAATGATAAAAGAATAACGACGCTTTTGCTGGATAACTACCAGGAGATCGCATCACGCGTAAAAGAAAAACAGGCGCTGTCCAGAGAAATGTTTGAACAGAAGTTCTTGAGATGTAAACAAAAGCCCTTGTAAGCAGGAACAACGGAGTCGGATACACCAGCATGACCGAACCAATCTTACTGATTACATCTTCAACAACGACACCGCTTCGCCACTATAAAATTAGACGGAAAAACAAATCATTACGGACTATTATCGAATAAAAAAGTTATACCGCTATCGGCCAAAGGCCAGGGTATACAAAACCGGATCATCGGTTTCCAGAAAATCAGCGACCTCCTGATCATAAAAGGCGCCGATGCCGCTGCAGCCAAGGCCGAGCAAGGTGGAGGCCAGATAGATCCGCTGGCCGAC
>CAZPXI010000567.1:0-1534 GCA_964590715.1 uncultured Desulfobulbus sp. | reverse complement strand
CCCTCGAGCAGCTTAAACAGCCGCTTGGCATGTTCTTTTTCCTGATTGGCCGTTTCCTCAAAGATGTGTGAAATCTGTACATACCCTTCCTTTTTTGCCTTGGAGGCAAAATAGGTGTAGCGGTTACGAGCCTGGGACTCGCCGCAAAAGGCGGTTAAAATATTTTTTTCGGTTTTCGTTCCTTTTAAACCAGCCATTGGTTTTTTCTCCTTATCATTGCTTTAAAAAGTCACCGAAAAATACCCGGTTGACTCAATATATAGACACATCGAAAAACAGTCGATGAACCTGAATAACGTATCGACTGTTTATGCCGACTGTTACTCGTCAAAGGCCATGTCGGTTTTCCATTCCTCCCAGACCTTTCCCACCAGATTGATACCCGGCTTGAGCGTCTTTTTACCCGGTTTCCAGCCCGACGGCGTTGCCTCGCCGCCTTCGGTTTCACGGACCAGTTGAAAGGCCTGAACCTGACGGATGGTCTCGTTGACATTACGTCCCACCGGCGGAGCCAGAACCTCGTAGCCCTGAACAACGCCATCGGGATCAATGATGAAACGGCCCCGACTTTCAACGCCTGAATTCTCATCAAAGACTCCATACACCTTACCGACTTTGCCGCCGGCATCGGACAACATGGGGAACGGCACTCCGCCGTTTACCATTTTTTCCAGCTCTCTGTCGTTCCACACCTTATGCACAAACATGGAATCAATACTCATGGACAAGACTTCCACACCAAGTTCCTGCAGTTCTGGGTATTTTTCAGCGACCGCTGAAAGCTCCGTTGCTCAGACAAAGGTAAAATCACCCGGATAAAAACAGAGCAGTACCCATTTTCCAAGATAATCGGAGAGCTTAATATTTACAAATGCACCCTTATGATATGCAGGCGCAACAAAATCCGGCGCCTTTTGCCCAACCATGACCATGGGTCGTTCCTCCCTGACATTTTTCTGGTTTTGTTCATTCTTTTTTTCATCCGGCTCTTCACCAACCGGCCCGCCCGTAGGACGGGCACAACCAACACTTGCTTCCTCCGCCATGAGCACCTCCTGTTAATCTTTTAAAAGAGTATTTGCAGACTCCTTCCAGAAAGGAAGGAGTCTCATTCAAGCTACAATACATCAAACACTGCCGCCAGTAATTTTCACATGTCGGCATCCAGCTTACAAATTATTCATCCACCGAAATACCAAGGGACTTGGCAACCCCTTTACCGTAGGCGGGATCGGCTTTCATGCAGTTGCCGATATGGCGTCTCTTAATCTCCTCCGGTGCATCCCCCATGGCTCTGGCCGTATTGTCAAACAGCACCTGCTGCTGCTCCGGGCTCATCAGGGCAAAGAGTTTTGCCGGCTGGCTGTAATAATCGTCATCTTCGCGATGATTCCAGTGATCAGCTGCGCCATCGAGTGCAAGCGGAGGCTCGTTGAAATCCGGTTGTTCCTGCCACTCGCCATAACTGTTAGGCTCATAACCAAGGGTACTGCCGTGATTTCCGTCCACCCGCATAGAGCCGTCCCGATGGTAG
>CAZPXI010000566.1:0-1560 GCA_964590715.1 uncultured Desulfobulbus sp. | reverse complement strand
CTTGAAGATGTGATTGAGGAAATCGTTGGTGAAATTGACGATGAACATGACCAGGAAGAGAGCGAACTGCGGGTTTTGAGTGAAAAGGTTATCCTGGTCGATGCCAAGATTGATATTGAAGAGGTAGAACAATACTTTCACCGTCAGCTGCCGGAAGGGCCTTATGAATCCGTGGGCGGACTTGTTCTGCATTGTCTGGGGCGGGTGCCGGTACGAGGGACGGTGGTCACCGTCGGCGGTCTCAGGTTCACCGTACTGTCTGCCGATCAACGCCGGGTGAAAATGATCAAGGTTGAGCAGCAGGGATGAGCTTGTTTCGCGCAGGCAGGCCGACCCGGTGGCAGTCTCTGGCCACCAGCCTGATCACGGCTCTCCTTCTTTTTTTTGCCATGCCCGGATATTTCGGCTGGTGGCCGTTGCTGTTTGTCGCCCTGGTGCCGATTCTGTCTGCCGCCCTGTATCTTCCTCCCCTGCGCAGCGGGTGCATGGGGCTTCTGGCAGGTTTTATCTACAACATGCTCACCCTGCACTGGCTTGTCGTTGTGCTCGGCAAGTATGGCGGCCTGCCGCCCTGGCTGAGTGTGCCGGCCATGGTTCTGCTGTCCCTGTATATGGGAATATATCTTGCTTTGTTCTGTCTGCTCTTAAGCCTGTTCGGCGGCAGATCCTGGCATAAGGAACGGTCCGTGGTGACCCTGGTCTGGATTGCCCCCGTTCTCTGGGTCGGGCTTGATTACCTCCGGGGTATCCTCTTTAGCGGCTTTCCATGGCTGGATCTGGGCTATGGGCTCTACTCGCAGCCCATACTTATCCAGGCCGCCGATCTCGGCGGACACCATTTGATTTCTTTCGGGCTGGTGCTTGCCAACGGCCTGATTGTCTCCATCGTTGACCGCCAGCGTTCAAAGGTCCATTGGAACATTCGAACGGAACGACGACTACTGTTTGCGGCCTGCTGTTTTTTGATCTTTGTCTTCGGCTATTCCGTGGTTCGATACCGGGTGATGCCGTCGCTTTTTCGACCGGCCCTGCAGGTGGAAATATCCGTGGTTCAGGGTAATATCCTCCAGGATGAGAAATGGGTGCCGGAAAAAAAAGAAAAGACCGTTGCCATCTATGAGCGTCTTTCCCGCCGGGCTGTTGTCGGCAGGACAACCGAACTCCTGGTCTGGCCGGAAACAGCTCTGCCGTTTTATCCACAGAACGATCCCCTTTCCAGGCGGGTGGCGGATCTGGTCCGCAAAGAAAATGTCTACCTGCTCACCGGTGCGCCGACCTATCAGGTGGATCAATCCGGAGAGAAACCGAAAATTGAGTATTTTAACAGTGCCCTGCTGGTGGATCCGGGTGGAGTTATAATCAATACCTATGCCAAGCAGCATCTGGTTCCTTTTGGCGAATACGTCCCCCTGCGCAAATATCTGCCCTTTCTTGCCCCGCTGGTGGTGAATGTCGGCGATTTTACCGCCGGTACATCATCGAGTCCGCTGCCGCTGGGTAACGATCTGAAGCTCGGCATCCTGATCTGCTTTGAATCGATCTTTCCGGAAATTGCCAGAA
>CAZPXI010000565.1:0-1568 GCA_964590715.1 uncultured Desulfobulbus sp. | reverse complement strand
TAGGTAATGGTCAGGATGGCGGCTCGTTCCGGTCCTGGAGGCAGGGAAAGGGCCAGGGCCACGGAGATGCCGCCGCGCAGCCCGGCCCAGGTGAGAATGACCACCGTGCCGCGCTGGAAGGGTCGTTTAAATCCGGCCAGCAGGCCGACCGCGCCGCCGACACTGATCAGGCGGGCAAAGAGAACCGTCGGGATCAACAGGGCTGCGGCGACAAGATAGCGGTTGTCGTGGGGAATGATCAGGATTTCCAGGCCGATGAGAACGAAAAGAACCGCGTTGAGGATCTCATCAACCAGCTCCCAGAAGGTATCCAGGTGGCGGCGGGTCATCGGCGACATCCCGAAATGGCGACCGTGATTGCCTACCAGCAGGCCCGCTACCACGATGGCAAGAGGGGCGGAAACGTGCAGAACCTCGGCCAGTCTATACCCGCCGACCACGGTAGCCAGAGTCAGCAGAACCTCGACCTGGTACTGGTCAACCTGCTTGAGGAAAGAATAACAGCAGTAGCCCAATGCGGCGCCGAAGAGCACTCCGCCCCCGACCTCAATCAGTAGTATCTTTCCGATTTCCCCGTAATCAGGGGTACCGCCTGCCTGGAGCAGGGAAAACAGGGAGAGGAAAATCACTACCCCCATGCCGTCGTTGAACAGGGATTCGCCGGTAATCGTGGTCTCCAGTTCTTTTGGCGCTCCGATTTTTTTCATGATCCCGAGTACGGCAATGGGATCGGTGGGCGAGATCAGGGCTCCGAAGAGCAGGCAGTAGAGCAGGGGCAGGTCAAGGCCCAGCAGATGCAGGCAGAGCCAGCTCATTCCGCCAACCAGCAGGGTGGAGAGCAGGACGCCGAAGGTCGCCAGCAGGCTGATGATCCATTTGCGGCGCAGCAGGTCGTCAAAGTTGACATGCAGGGCCCCGGCAAAGAGGAGAAAGCCGAGCATCCCGTGCATCAGGGTGTCATAGAAATCCAGTTCTGCAAGCAGGGCCCTGGCGTGGCCGTCAAAGAGAAATATTCCGGCCTTGCCCAGGGCAAGCAGAATAAGGGAAAAGGCCAGCGACAGGGCCATGAGGCCGATGGCACTGGGGAACCGGATATAGCGGTGGTTGAGGTAGCTGAACAGCGCGGCCAGGGTTGTCAGGACAGCGGCAATATCATACAGGCCCATGCTTGATCCTCAGGTTGTTGTCGGGACGAGAGAACTACGTTATATTATTATATTATCAGCAATACAGGTTTATAGAAGAGGAGTCGGCGTCAAAAACATGAAAAACACAACCATTGCCGTTTGCGGCATAGATACCGGGGTGGGCAAATCGGTTGCCGCCGGGCTGCTGGCCGGGTTTCTCCTTAGAAAGAATCATTCGGTTATTACCCAGAAACCGGTCCAGACCGGCTGCAGCGGCAGGGCGGAAGATCTGCTCCTCCATCGTAAGCTGATGGGAACCCCCTGGAACGAGTTTGATGACCAGGGTTTGACCTGTTCTTACTGTCTTCCCTATCCGGCCTCGCCCCATCTCGCGGCCCGCCTTGACGGCAAGACCATTGAGCCTTCGGTGATCAGCCGGGC
>CAZPXI010000564.1:0-1590 GCA_964590715.1 uncultured Desulfobulbus sp. | reverse complement strand
CGCTCGGGGTTCCCTTTGTCAATGCGCCCCTTATCGGTAAAGACGTCGTGATCGGCATCGACGATATCATCGGCGGCCGGGAGGGTCTGGGCAAGGGCTGGGAGATGCTGATGGAATCGCTTGCCGTGGGCCGCGGTATATCCCTGCCCTCGACCTCAACCGGCGCCGGTAAACTGGCCGTTCTGGTCGCCTCAGCCTATAGCAGTGTCCGCTATCAATTCGGTATCGCCATCGGAAAATTTGAGGGTGTGGCCGAAGTCCTCGGCCGGATCGGGGCCCAGACCTACCTGCTTGATGCGGCCAGAACCTTTACCATCGGTGCGATTGACAACGATGAGAAGCCGACGGTCGCCAATGCGATCATGAAGTACCAGAGCACGGAAAAATATCGAAAGATTATTCTCGATGCCATGGATATTCTCGGCGGGGCTGCAATCAGCAGAGGCCCGAAAAATCTGCTTGCCCATGCCTATTTCGGGGCTCCGATTGCCATAACCGTTGAAGGGGCCAATATCATGACCCGCACTCTGATCCAGTTCGGACAGGGGGTTATTCGCTGTCACCCCTATGCCTTCGGCCAGATAGAGGCCCTGGAAAAGGGCGATATTGCCACCTTTGACACCCTGTTCTTTGCCCATCTCCGCCATGTGCTGGCAAACGGATTCAGGTCTTTTCTGCTTTTCATCAGCCGGGGACACCTGCACCGGTCAAAACGGGGCGGTATCACGGCCGGGTATGAACGGAAACTTGCCTGGGCCTCGGCTGAATTCGCCTTTTTAAGCGATGTGGTTTTAGCCATTATGGGAGCGGGCTTAAAGAGAAGAGAATCCCTGTCCGGCCGCTTTGCCGATGTACTGGCCCAGATGTACATGCTGACTGCAACCCTCAGGCGGTTTCATGAAGAAGGGCAGCGCAAAGAGGATGAAGTCCTGCTCAGGGTCGCCATGGCCGAGGGCTTTAACCGCATAGATGAGGCGTTTGCAGGTATCTACCGCAACGTCGCCGGCGGTGCCCTGGGGATGCTGTTTAAACTCAAAGGATTTGTCGCAAGACTTAATCCCTTCGGCTCGGTGATATCCGATGCGGATCTGCATACAATCGCCCACCGGCTGACCTCAAACCCGGCCATGCGCGACCGGCTCTGCCACAACACCTACAGAGGCGGCAGGGTCGGAGAACTGCTTGCAGCCGCCCAAGCGATACAGGAGGCCGGAGAGTCATTTTCCAGGCTCAAGACAGCGGGTGCACAAGCACTTGGCGAAGAAGACGAAGAATTGATCAGCAGGGCCCGGGAACTGCAACGTGCAATCATTGCGGTTGATTCATACAGCCACGAGGAGTTTTTTCGATGCTCAGGATAATACTCTGGTTTTCGTCGGTCTTTTTATTCATCATTAAAAAGCTCAGCGGCGCCAACATCACCATAAGCGGCGACCCGCTGCCCGACGGGCCTCTGCTCTTTCTGGCCAACCATTTCACCCGTTTTGAAACCTTTGTCGTGCCGTATGTCCTGTTCAACAGTTACAAGCGTATTGCCCGCTCGCTGGCCGATGACACCTTTTTTGTCGGCTGGCTCGGTGAATATCTGCG
>CAZPXI010000563.1:0-1590 GCA_964590715.1 uncultured Desulfobulbus sp. | reverse complement strand
ATGAATCGGAAGACGAACGCTTGATAGCCGCCTGCGGTGTTTAACTGCTGTTTGTCCTGCAGTTTGTTTGATTCAATTTCAGCGTTTTCGATATATTTAGAAATAAAGAAAAAAAGATAAAGAATAGTGGTTATCAACGAAATTTAGCAGAGAACACCTTGGACTCCCGCCTCTGCGGGAGGTACGCCTGATTGACTGTACGTCACCCGCAAATTGATTGTACGTCATCCCCGCGAAGGCGGGGATCCAGTCTCCACCGGGCAATCAGGGAGAAGTAAAGTTATTTTATGCTGAGTTTCATATAGAGCCCATATAAATAATTGGAGCCTGATCCGATGAGTTTTATCCCTGATATACGATTGTTCAGTTGCCATTACACCTCCCAGCAGAGCTGTGCCCATGAGGGAAAAGAGCTGCAGGAACTTGGTTTTCCTGAAAATGTCCGCCTGACCCGTGTTCCGTGTACCGGTAAGCTGGAAGTCGTGACCCTGCTCAAGGCCTTTGAAGACGGGGCCGATGGAGTCTATGTGGTTGGATGCCCGACCGATGGCTGTCATAATGTCGAGGGCAGTCAGCGGGCGGCAAAGCGAGTCGCTGCCGTTCGGGACGCCCTGCAGGAACTTGATGTTGAGCCGGAGAGGGTGCATATGTATCATCTCCCCCGGGGGTTGCATCCGGAATTTGTTGATGTTGCCAACGAGATGAACCAGCGCATCGAAAAAATTGGGCCGAGTCCGTTCTGATTTTCATGCAGGAACCGGATTTTCCAGTCGATTCAACCCGTTTTTGTCGTGATTTGGAACTTTTTATCGAGGTAGAGAAATGATTGTTGCCGAGCGTAAGCCGCTTGCTGAAATAATGGAGATGGTCAAGGACTGTAAGAAAATTCTTGTTCTTGCCTGTCGGGGATGTGTGACTGTATGTTCTGCCGGAGGCGAACGTGAAGCTGAGATTCTTGCCTCTCTCATTCGTCTCGGCATGAAGAAAAACGGTAGGACTGCCGAGGTTTTCGAAGGTTCTCTGGTTCGTCAGTGTGACCGGGAATACGTTGATGCCATTGATGAGTGGAAGGGGCAGTATGATGCCATCGTTTCCACGGCCTGCGGGGTCGGCGTTAATTTTATCGCCAATCTGCGCCCGGCGGATAACGTCTTTCCGGCCCTGAATACCACCTTTTTCGGGGGCTCGGCCGAACAGGGGATCTGGAGTGAGCAGTGTGCCGGTTGCGGAGACTGTGTTTTGCATCTGACCGGTGGATTGTGCCCGGTTGCCCGTTGTGCCAAAAGCCTGATGAACGGCCCCTGTGGCGGTTCCGTCGATGGTCGTTGTGAGATTCATCCCGATGTCGACTGCGTATGGCAGATGATATACGACCGGATGGGTCGGTTGGACCGGCAGCAGGAAATGGCAAAATCAGCTCCTATCCGCGACTGGTCAACTGCCGGACACGGCGGCCCGCGCAAACAGGTTCGAGAGGATCTGACGGTCTCGTAAATCGGCCTGAAAACAGGGACGGAACTATTCTTCAAAGCACTCTTTCTTCCTTGCCTTCGCTGCCGCTTGGCCAGGCCCGGCAGCGAATTGTCCAAA
>CAZPXI010000562.1:0-1592 GCA_964590715.1 uncultured Desulfobulbus sp. | reverse complement strand
GCGGCTCCTGACCATAACGATAATCCCGGGGGTAGAGCTCACGATACGAGAGACGGTCTGGAACCAGCGGCCTGCATCCTGACCGAACCGCCTCGAGAACCGCAATGCCGAAAAACTCATGCCTGGCGGTCGAGACCACCACATCTCCCTGTTGCAGCAGGGCGGCATATTCATCCCGGCTGTCGGCGTAGCCGAAATGGAGAATACGGGGTGCCAGTTTTTCCCGTGCACGAGCGAAAATCTCCGGTTGATAACGAAAGTGTTGGCCGAGAATCACTAATTTGAAATCAACCCCCTGATCCTGCAGGCTGAAAATTGTCTCAAAAAAGATTTCCGGGTCTTTGTCATGTTCCCAGCGGTGATTCCAGATAATGACCGGCTGGTCGAGTGGATCAGCCCCGTGTTCAGCCCCGTCTACAGTTGAAAAATCTATCCCGGGATAGAGGACAACGGATTTTGTTGCAATCTGCTCCAGGGTTGAGAGCAGATCCACATCGACTGCCTTTTTCAAGAAAGACTCAATTCCGGATAGAAACGACTCCAAGTTAAACTGACTGTTGAAGAAAAGGGCGTCTGCGACCAGGGCTGTGGTCCAGTTGATGTTTGTGAACTGATGGGATGCCGGGTCCTGAATCCGGCCCGGATAGGCAAACTGATTTTCATGAAAATAGACCGCCAGCGGAATGTGCAGCCCTTGTGCGGCAAGCAGGCTGCGCAGAACAGCCACGTCGATAAAGGTGGAGCAAAGAATCCCATCAAACCGTTTATCCTCTTGATACAGGGTAACAATCTGCCTTGCCATCCACGGTGCGGCTACCTGCATCCGCATCTTCCACTTCCTGGCCGGCAGGGACAGTAAGGTGAAATCCAGGTTTACATACGCCTGCAGCCCTTCAAGAAATGCCTTATGCGAGCCGCCGTAATACGGTTCAACAAGAAGGATATGTTTTTTTGCAGCAGCCATTCATTTTTCCTTTTATGAGACGAGGAAAACCCTGTATACCAGATTTATCAGAATATTCTTCTTTTACCTATACCTGAATCCGTGAGCGTTCATCTGCGGTGCGGATGGACGCCCCGAAGGGCGCGTCAGGGTGAATTGTATTCGGAACGTTGCAGTTTTATTATTATCTTTTAATACAATGAATTACGACTATCAAACACTATTTTGCGTCACGGATTCAGGTTATATTAAACCGTGCATCAAATACATTCCTTCAAATATATTAACAAATAAAACCCTTACAAGAAATGAGGTACCGTCATGTCCACCTGGTATGTCGCTGTAAATGAGAAATCCATCGGCCCCTTGTCCACCAGCCAGCTCGCATCCGATATTGCCTCCGGCAAGTATTCCGGCTCAACCATGGTCTGGCGTGACGGATTTTCCGACTGGCAGCCGGCCTCGGAGGTTACAGAACTAAACTCTCCTGTTACGGCAACGCCGCCTCCGCCGGTCTCCGGACAGCAGGCCCATGAGATCGATTATGAGATCTTCGGCCATGAAATGCAATTTGTGGAGATAGAACTGGATCCGCAGGAAAGCGTGATCTCCGAGGCCGGTGCCATGATGTACATGTCGGATCAGATGG
>CAZPXI010000561.1:0-1608 GCA_964590715.1 uncultured Desulfobulbus sp. | reverse complement strand
AGTTTGTCGATTCGGAGTTCCTCGGGCATAAACAGGGGCAGCATGACCGAAGACATGAATAAAACCGTAATTAGCGGGACCCCACGCCAGAGCTCAATAAAAAGAATTGAGAGTGCACGGGGAATGGGCATCGCAGAACGACGGCCAAGGGCGAGGATAATGCCAAAAGGCAAGGCAAAAAACATCCCGATGGTGGAAAGAATCAGGGTCAGCATCAGGCCGCCCCATTTATAGGTCTCAACCACCGGCAGACCAAAGCCCCCGTAAAAAAGAAAAAAGGCTATGATTGGAAAGATCAGGACAGTAAAGGCGGCAACCCAGGTTTTTTTCGGTGTCTGCTCTATCAGCAGGTAGATAATAAGAAGACCGATAAGGACAAAGGCTAGAATCGCACGCCAGTACTCGCTGGGTGGATAAAACCCGAACATGAACTGGTTGAAACGGACTTTGATAAAGACCCAGCAGGCACCGTCGTTGGTACAGGCGTCTTTGGTCGATCCGGCCCAGTTGGCATCAAATAAAGTCCAGTTGAGAATCGGCGGAATAAAGTGATACAGCAGGTACAGGGCCAACAGCGTCAGCAGAGAGCTTGCCGGTGAAGAAAAAAGATTTGACCGTAACCAGCCGATAACACCGGTACTGGTTGAAGGAGGAGGTAAATCCGGATGTGGAGTGTGTACAATCATGATGACCTCGGGAAAAGGCAAACACACCTTTTGCACAAGACAGAAAAACAAGAAGTTATAATCTCCCCGCCGTCGGTGGCGGGGCTTTTTTCGACACCGACAATCATGCTTACCGTTCCTTCAGCAGGCTGCGGGCATTATACCAGTTCATGAAATAGGAGATAGTCAGGCTGATCGTCAGGTATACGGCCATGGTCATAGCAATGATCTCAATGGCCTGACCTGCCTGATTGAGTGTTGTACCGGCAAAGACGGCTACCAGATCCGGATAGCCGATGGCGGTGGCAAGGGATGAGTTTTTCACCAGGTTCAAGTACTGGCTTGTCATCTGGGGAATAATGACCCGCATGGCCTGGGGAATGATCACCAGGCGCAGGGTTTTGCCCGGACGCAGACCAAGGGCGCTGGCGGCCTCGGTCTGGCCGTGGCTGACCGATAGGATGCCGGAGCGGACAATTTCAGCAATAAGGCTTGCCGTATAGACGGTCAGGGCGACCAGCAGGGCGGCGAGTTCCGGAATTACCGTGATGCCGCCCTGGAAGTTAAACCCTTTTAATGCAGGCAGTTCCCACTGCAGCGGTGCGCCGGCGGCAAAATAGGCAATGGTGGGGAGAGAGACGAACAGACCCAGTGAGGTCAACAGCACCGGAAACTGCTGTCCGGTTTCTTCCTGTCGCTTATTTGCCCACAGTTTTAGAAAAATAATACAGAGGGTCACAAAGACCAGTGTTGCCGTCACCCAGCCGAAACCATCTTCAAAGATGGGGCGGGGCAGGTATACACCGCGGATATTTAAAAAAAACCGTTCTCCGAGGTGTAGACTGTGCTTAGGAGAAGGCAAGGTCCGCAAGACAGCAAAGTACCAGAAGAATATCTGCAGGAGCAGAGGGAGATTTCTGAAGGTCTCAATGTAGACCGCAGC
>CAZPXI010000560.1:0-1615 GCA_964590715.1 uncultured Desulfobulbus sp. | reverse complement strand
AAAGGAGGATACGGCAGCTGTGGAACAGCCTGCCCGGTCTGCTCTTTTGGAAAAAGAACAAAAAATCGTTTTTGAAGAACCGAATCTGCCCCAGCCCCATGATGCACAACTGGACGGCCGGGAAGGTGTTGCCCCCTGCGAGGCTAAACCCGTACCGGTGGACAGAAAACCAAAGATCGCCATAATTATTGATGATATGGGCTATCATCAGAAAATCGGCAACAGCCTGCTGGCCCTGGATATGAATTTGACGTTCTCTTTTTTACCCGGAGCCCCGTTCACCCTGGAGCAGGAAGAGCAGGCCTGGCAACAGGGACGTGATATTCTGGTCCATATGCCCATGGAGGCCCGGGATTCGGCCTGGGATCCTGGTCCTGGTGCCCTGTATCTAAAATTCACTCCGCAAGAAATCAGGACCACCGTGGCTGAGAATCTGGCTGCGGTCCCCCATGCAATCGGCTCCAATAACCATATGGGATCCCGGTTTACGGAGAATCGAGCGGCCATGCATGAGGTGTTGAGTGTGCTGAAGAAGCGTGGGTTGTTTTTTATTGATTCCTATACCACGGCCCAGTCAACAGGACTTGATGAAGCTGGAAAAATGGGGATTCCCACCGCCCGCCGCCATGTGTTTCTCGATAACGTCCAGGAGCAGGATAAGATCTGCCGTCAGCTTGAGCAGCTGGTTGCGCTGGCCGGGAAAAACGGCTGGGCCATTGGTATTGGTCATCCCAATCAGGCGACCCTTAAAGCCCTGACCCGTTGTCGAGCTCGGCTTCTGAAAAACGTGGATATCGTCAGCGTCCATACCCTGGTCAAGTAGTTGTACCGGCAACAGATAGCCTTTTTTTTGTCACCACTCACGGGGTTAGTAACTATGTGTTTTCATATACCTCAATTCTGTAAGCCATCACAGGTGGTGCAGGTTTTTGTAGTCACTTCTGTTCGCAGGTAAGCGTAGACTCCGATAGTCCCTCTATGCGGACTGGAGTGATCGCGTAAAGAGGTAAGCGAGGTACGAGACTCCGCGCATCGCCTGTGATGACTTACTTTTTTTTAATCTCGGCTTTCTGAAATTCATGTCTGCTACTTCATCCGCTGCCAATCCTCCATTGTCCACTCTGGGTATGATCCTCAAGGGATACCCGCGGATATCTGAAACCTTCATTGCCAATGAGATCTATCGTCTGGAACAGCTGGGGATCCCGGTTCATATTTTTTCCATGCGTCATCCCCGGGAGAATTTTGCCCATGCCGTTACTGAAAAAATTCAGGCCCGGGTGGACTACCTGCCCACCGAGCTGTTTGAAGATTTTCCCCGGCTCTTTTTTCCAACGGCCATGCTGGCGGTTCGCCGGCCAAAACCTTTTCTTGCCGCCCTTGCCAAGGCGGGTGAGCGTTTCGGCCGCACCCGCAACCTGGGTACCTTGAAACATCTGCTCCAGGCCGGGTATCTGGCCGGTCGTCTTCTGCCGCGTTTCCCCGAGGTTGTTCATCTTCACGCCCATTTTGCCCATTCCCCCTCGTCGGTCGCCCTGTTTACCAGCCTGCTCAGCGGGCTGCAGTTCAGCTTTACCGCCCATGCCAAGGACGTGTACACTTCAAACCCTGCCCA
>CAZPXI010000559.1:0-1640 GCA_964590715.1 uncultured Desulfobulbus sp. | reverse complement strand
AACAGGATTTCCTGCCCAACTCGATCGACCGGTTCCAGGCTACTGCAGTCGATAAAACTAACATAATCAACAGCGGTGCCGGAATACGAGAGAATATGTTCTCTCACCTTTTTCCTCAGCACGGCAGTCTCCCGCTCTCCCTCCGTAAAGAGGGACCGGGCCAGGGCTATTCCCGTTGACAGACTGAGGGCGGACTGACGCTGGTCCGCATCCAGGTAGGCGTTACGGGAACTCATGGCAAGCCCGTCCGGTTCACGGACAATGGGATGGGCAAGGATTTCCACCCCCATATCGAGATCCTGAACCATACGGCGAATAATGGCCAGCTGCTGAAAATCTTTTTGTCCGAAGACCGCATAAGCCGGCTGGACAATATGAAACAGTTTGGAGACCACAGTAGTCACCCCGTTGAAATGGCCGGGGCGGTCGGCACCGCACAGCGAGCGGGACAGGTGTTCCACGGAGACCGTGGTCTGAAAACCGGCAGGATACATGTCAGCGGCTTCCGGAGCAAAAAGAACGGCAACTCCTTCTCCGGCGGCAAGTTCGCAGTCTTTTGCAAAATCGCGAGGATATCTATCCAGATCTTCACCTGGTCCAAACTGAATGGGATTTACAAACAGGCTGACAACCACGGCATCTGCGTGTCGGGTCGCCATCCGCATCAGGCGTAAGTGTCCTTCATGAAAAAAACCCATGGTCGGCACCAGCGCAATTTTTTCACCAAGAACAATCTGCTCCCGGGCCCAGGCACGCATTGCACCGGGGCTGGTCAGGATATCCATGGATTACTGCAGTTGTTTTATGGTGTATTCCACCTGGCTGCGGACCGGATCCTGTTGTCCGTTACCGCCGGCTGTTTTTTCGGTCTCGGATAAATACTGGTTGTACTGAGCAATGGCCTCCGGCTTTTGATCCATGGCAACATAGACCCGGCCCATGGCATAATGGGCGTCTGCTGCAAAACCGGAAAAGTTTACCAGTTCCTGGTACTGGGCAATGGCTGCTTTCAGATCCCCTTTTTCCTCATGTAATCCGGCCAGCCGATACAGGACCAGTGGCTTCATCGGATTTTTTTCTGAAATATTTGTATTGACCTTTTTCAGCTCTGTTATTGCGCCTGCAAAGTCTTCTTTTTCAGCTGCCGTTTTAGCCAGTTCAATTCGGGCCCAGAGTCCAGACGGCGTTGAGGAATACTTTGCAGCGACCTGCTGCAGCAGCTCAACCCGTTTATCGTTCTCAGCAAGCTTAGCGGTATCGAGTGCTGAAATGGCTTGATTAATCTTATAGTTATGATAGGAATCGTACAGGGCAACCGTGACCACGGCAAGAACTATGATGGAGACAATAATCCAGATCGTCCGCTGATTATTACGCAGAAAGGAATGAACCGCCGGCGGCAGATTCAGCTGATCCAGGATGCCGGAGGTCTCCGACACGGCGGTTGTTTCTATATGGTTTCGGTCAAATGCACTCTGATCTGCCATGGCTCACTCTTTATCGATTATTTTTTTACTTACGGCCTGGGGTATCCTGCTGCCGTGATCTGTTGAAGATAGCCGAACCCAGGTAGTCCTTGTCACTGTATTCACAAAAGAGTAACTATACCGCCTGGAATGAAAAAAATCATTAACGAATTC
>CAZPXI010000558.1:0-1641 GCA_964590715.1 uncultured Desulfobulbus sp. | reverse complement strand
AGTAATCAGGGGACATAATACTGTTTCCTGAAGGATCAATCACAAAATAGTATTGTGTCCCCTGAATTTTTGTGTCCCCTGAATTTTTTCCTGCCTGATTTTCATCTATCACCCTGGTGATGGTCGGATCACTGATTGCCATTGAACTGTTCCTCCAGTTTTTTAAATTCTTCCCTGTACATTGAGAGGTTATATCTTATTGCGTCATCAAGAGATTGTCCTTGGGTTCTGCCTCTCCTGTCATAAGACCAGTCAACCTTGCCGGGCAGCTTTAGCCCGCAATACCTGTTAAAAATATAGTAGTCAAATTTTGCTGCAACCGACTGTATCATGACATTATAAAACCGCTTTGCCTTTTCACGGTCTTTGAGCATTTGGTATGGAGCTGTTTTCCCGGGTTCACCAAAAAGAAATTCTTTCCTGACCTGGGCATAAATACGCCAGTAGGGATCGGTGCAGGAAAATGTATCACTGTTGATTCGGCCAAGGATAAGGAAACTGCATTCTATGGCAACGGCTACTTGCCTGAAAACGGCTATCACAGGGTGCTGCTTCAGAAACTCCTGTGTTGTCCCAGAGGAGCGCCAGCGGTTTTTCAACTCTCCAAGCCAGGTGACCAGCAACTCGGACCGGTGGACATGTTTCGGAATTTTACAGAGATAAAAATCCGACCCGTTGTTTCCAGGAGCATAACCACTTTTGAAATACGCATAAAAATGCGCCATTCCCGCAAAATTCCGTAGATAATGCTGCTCATACATCTGTTTGTCGGCAATGGGTTTTGTGGCAACACTTTCTATGGAAAACCAGACTCTGTCCAGAAATTTGACAAGCATGGGAGCTATTTTCTGCCTGTTGGTGTAGGCGGCATAGCCTTTGGGCAAACGAAACCGTTTTGCATAGGGGTAAATAAACCAGTTATTTATCCAGATGCCGATTTCGCCGTCATTTTTCGGAAGGTAACGGCTGCCTCTGTTGAAAATGACCTCCTGTAAAGCATTCAACGGCAGAAGCAGCTTGTTTTCAGGATGAAGGAATCTGGTCAGGGTGGATCTGTAAAGATAGAGTACCTGCCCGGAAACCCAATATTCTTTTGCAACCATGTGAGCATTGTCATCTCCCATCCATTCCGACCGCTGCCGTATGTAAAAAAGTGCATTGAACATCAGGATTACAGTAAAGATAAAACAGGCAAACCGTAATTCACGTCTGGTTATAAATGGTTTTTCTCCACTGATTTTCCTTGACCTGAACAGTTGTCGTATCCAGCGAAACAGGAGAACAAGGAAAAAGAACAGCAGAAAACAGCCGAAAAGAAGGGTATCGGTTAGACCTAAATAAAACAAACTCCAGAGAAAATGGATCATGAGCAGAGTATCGGTATAAGAATGGTAACAAGCGAACAAAAGACTGACATGTCGCCTGGCTGTAACGCATAACTGACTAAAAAACGCATAGCCTCTTTGCCAAGGATCAAAATGTGCCGAGAATCACGAGAACATAATACCCAGAACAAATCATCATGGACATTCATGACTGACGAGCCAATCCTCTACATCTGAATAAACCTCGCCGGCTTCACTTGCTGCCTTGTTTTCCATCAGGTCACTCACTGTACATCTCCTCCAGTATCTTTATTTC
>CAZPXI010000557.1:0-1675 GCA_964590715.1 uncultured Desulfobulbus sp. | reverse complement strand
GAATTAATTAATCAAACTGCGATTTGAACGTCGCAAACTCATGCTGCAGGGTCTGTAATTCCTGGCGCAGTTTATCTATCTGTTCTTGAAGTTCTCCTATACGTTCACTGTCCTTGCGAACAATTACGGTGGCAGCTTCAGGCCGGGGGATGGTTTCAATAATCGTTTCCTGTGGTTCTCCACTCAAGAGATGGGCGTAGCGAAATTCTTTGCGGCCAGGTTGTCGAGGGAGCTTCTTGACCAGCCCCCCCATGTTTTCAAGGCTGGATATGGTTTCTTGAACCTCATCAAGGCTCTCGAAAGCATACATACGTTCGGTACGACTGCGGATTTCACCAATGGTTTGAGGCCCGCGCACTAAAAGAATACAGACGATAGCCTCTTCGCGGGTAATCAGGTTTAGCTCTTCTGAAAAAATCTGCTCGTATTTCGGAACTCGGCTGATGTTGCTTTGCCTGGCCAGTTTTCGTTCCCGTAGACCGTTTAATGCATTAACAACAGTTTCTTCGTCATAGGAGACCACAGGATTTCGGTTGGACTTCTGGTTGCAGGCATTGGTTAAGGCGTTGAGCGAAAGGGGATAGTAGGCAGGTGTTGCCATTTCCTTTTCCATCAAACAGCCAAGTACCCGGACTTCGTCATCAGTGAGTAAAATGTCCATAACTTTTTCACCTGTATGTTATTTGTCAGTGTCGTAGGTAAGCAAGCCGGCGAGACTCCCGCGAAACATGGGGTCAAATCTTTATCCTTGACATAATACTTCTTTGATATTGCAGAATTGGTATCAAATCAATTAAATTAATCCGCTCTTACCTACGAATTTTAGTGTAAATTCAGCAAGGTCAGGAGTCTGAAAATATTGAGCAACTCTACAAGAAATAAGCAAAGCAAGCTCCATCAAAAAAAATAAAAAAGCAGAGGTGGGGACAAACCCTGCCTCTGCTTTAAAAATAATTTTTCCTGCCTTTCCGGCTATTGGCTTTTTACATCCCGGCGACTGCGCCAAACCATGCCTTAACCAACGAGATCGGGCCACCGGCGGCAACCATTCCACCAACCAGACTGGCCAAGGACCACAGACCGATTACAGCACCCGCTACATTGATCGAAACCAAAGCCCCGCCCTGCAACTTCGGCCTGGGTATTAACGAAAGTTTTTGTGTTGGGAGCGGAGGTGATTGTTTTCCGCCGCTGTTCCGGGCTTACAATAACCGGTCTTATTCCGGCTCATCATGACACAGTGAACAATCCTGGCTGATGGTCTCCCCTTTTTTGTTTTCATGTTCTTCATCATGGCAGCGCCAGCAGCCGTATCCTTCGTCTGCATACTGGTGCCCGAGATGGGTTTTATAGGTACCCCACGACACCTTCATATCGGGCCAGACGTTACCCAGATATCTGCCAAGAAGATATTCCCCGGCCTTCTTTATATCTCCCTCGTACTTGGCCGCCTGGAGGGGATTGCGGTTCCGTTGCAGCTCCATGAGATTATTGACCAGATTCTCTCTGGCATCATCCTGAGATGCATACCTGACCTCAATAGCGGTCAAGGAGTCTTCCCTGATGCCCTGGATATTCGGATTGACCTTCTTGCTGAGCAGGCCGAAATCAACCACATCTTCCGGCATATCCATAATATGAGTAGGCCTGTTATGACAGTCGATACAGTCCATTG
>CAZPXI010000556.1:0-1684 GCA_964590715.1 uncultured Desulfobulbus sp. | reverse complement strand
TTGGCGCAGAGCGCCTACAGACGCATAACACCGCAGGAGCGGTGTTACGAGGGGGGTATGAGAAAGTTCTTGTGTTGAGCAAACCTCTTAGCTTGATGGCTATGGCCTATGCTGGACATTCTGATTAAGTGGAGATGGGGTGCTGCTGGACTCTTACCTTTTTTATTCGGGCAATCCGGGCCTGATCAGGTGTCAGACCGAAAACTTTCTCCAGTAAGACCAATGGGCTGATCCCGGCCTGACTGTGCCGCTGGATAAGAACGATTTCCAGCCGGTCACCATCTTTTTTGACGGATTCAACCAGAGGGCGGACATCGAGCTGCTTTCGTTTTCTTTTCCGAATCCGCTCAATGATATATTCATCTGCAGATACAAAGGCGCCAATCCGGTCCTCAAGATCCGGATAGTCTCCGGCAGGCAGGACAATCTCATAGGCTGCTTGCTGATCAACCTGCTGGATTTTGCCGATGAGTTCAACATGCAATACCCGAATAGTTTGCGGGAATTCACGGTTCAAGGCATCCAGGGTTTCCCGGGGATGCTGAAGCGGACGGGCAAGATCAACGTCAAAATATTCGGCCAGACTCTCCACCCCGACCGGCAGGGCCTGACTGAACGAGACCTTGGGCGAGGGATTAAACCCCTTTGAAAACAACACCGGCAGCCCAGCCCTTTTCAAGACCCGGAAAACCAGCTGCAACATCTCCAGATGCCCGTAAAAGCGGCTGTCCTCGAGGCGGGAATACTCAAAACGATAGCGAAAAGGGGTTTCTTCCTGCTCCTTCTTTGTATCTCCGCAGGCACCCGCGCCGGGCACAGGCGAATCTTCACATTTCTTATTGACCACCGGCATGATGGTTTTAAAATCACAGAGCCCGCATTTCTGACAGCCATGGTTCCGGCAATCCGGCGTATACGTCAGTTCCAGGGCCCGCTGCCATTCCTGCTCAAGAAACTCCCGGTCAACCCCGCACTGGAGATGATCCCAGGGCAGCGGTTCATCCATTGCCCTGGCCCGCAGGTATGTTTCCATCTCGATCCCGCAGCTGTCAGCTGCCTGCTGCCAGTTTTGCAGGTGAAAATGTTCGGACCAGCCATCCAACCTGACCCCGGCCTGCCAGGCCGTTTCAATCAGTTGTGAAAGCCTGCGATCGCCGCGGGAAAAAACACCCTCCAGAAACGAGGTGTGGGCATCGTGCCATTTTAATTTAAAACCCTTGCGCGGCAGCAATTTTTTAAGCCGGTTCAGTCGCTCTTTGGCCTCCTCAAGACCGAGTTGCTCATGCCACTGAAAAGGGGTGTGCGGTTTGGGGATAAAGGTGGCCACGCTGACATTAATCTGGGTTCTGCCCCCTGCCCCGGCCTGCGCTCTCGCCTTTTTGGCCAGTTCAACAATACCATCGACATCCTCCAGGGTCTCGGTCGGCAGCCCGATCATAAAATAAAACTTAATCAGGTTCCAACCGGCACCAAAGGCATCCCGGCAGGTGGCCATCAGATCGTCTTCGGTGATCCCCTTGTTGATGACCTCCCGCATCCGGTCGGTGCCGGCTTCCGGCGCCACCGTAAAACCGGTTTTACGAACCCGCTTTATCTGCTCGATGACCTCCGGAGTCAGGGTTCCCACCCGCATGGACGGCATGGAAACCGACACATACTCGTCGGAAAATCTGTCCATCAACCG
>CAZPXI010000555.1:0-1697 GCA_964590715.1 uncultured Desulfobulbus sp. | reverse complement strand
AGGTAACGGTAGGTGGTCAACAGCAGGAGAATAAGTTTATGGGGCAGGTGGAGCCGTTCCAGGCTGTGACCGATTTCAAGGATGGACGAGGTCGCGGTCAGTGCGGTCAGGATAAGAACGATGCTGTTGGTTTTAAAGGTGATCAACAGAGCCAGCCCAATACCCCTGGTGCTCAGATTCAGGGGGCCGAGCGAGGTTATTGCCTCACCGCCGCCGGTCAGGGGCAGGGTGGTCCAGAGCAGGAGGGTAAACAGATTAACGGCCAGCAGTCGTTTGTACAATGGGGCTAGGGGCAGGCGGGCGCCTGTTGCCAGCATAAGGCCGAGAACAAGTCCGGCCACCGGAGTCGCAAGGGAAGAGCTGACGGCAACGATGAGTGTGAGTAGCAGGGCACCGAGAATTTTTACGGCTGGATCAGCCCGGTGGAGCAGGGAATCACCGATGGCAAATGGTTCGCTGATCATGCTATTTCCTGCCCGGGTTTGCGGAGATGGAACGTTTTTTTAACCTGGAAAAAAAGTTTTCTGCTCTGTTTGCGGGGCAACAGAACGCAAAATAATCCAGCCATGGACGGTGTTATCGTTTCTTTTTCAGGGCGGCGAGAAGGCCGCCGATTCCAACCAGCCAACCTATTCCGCCGATGATATCCCGCATGGACGGACGCGGATCCATCTCTTTGGCCAGCATGTGTTTGAGCGGTTCCACCTCCCTGGCAACGGCGCGGGAAACAAGGTCGGAGAGTCGTTGTTCTTCGGGTGACAATGAAGATGCCTTGCTCTTTTTGGTCTTCGCGGGTTCGGAGACCTGCTGCCCTTTAAGTTCTTCCGGAGGGAGAGTGCTGGAGCCCACATGGCCCATTCCTGAGTTTACGGTAATGAGTAAACCGGTATTTGGCGACAGCTCCGGAACCGGGAACGTGAACCGGCCCTGCCTATCGGTTTCCCCGCGCAGCAGAACCTCTCCACTGATAGTCTTGGATACGGTGACCTCGCTGCCTCTGGTAACGGGCTGAGCCTCGCCGACAGTCGCTTCAACAACAATTTCACCTCCGTTTGGGTAGGCAAGAACCTGGATCCGGTGGGCCAGAGCAGGCAGAGCCGAGCTGAGAATGAACAGCAGGGGAAGGAGGCAGCGTAGTATGTTTACTGGAATTAGGTTCAGCTTCATGAAGTTGGGGCAGGATTAAGGTGTAAGAGTTCAGGTTGTACCCGGGCAAGGAACGAGAGAACAAACATGGTTATCATTCCTTCGATGAACATAAGAGGCAGCTGGGCAAGAAGGAGCAGTCTGGCGGTATCGATAAATGAGCTGTCGGTGCCGATCAGGGCCAGGGCCAGGAGAATTGTCGAGAACAGGATGGCCGTGGCCCCGGCCAGAAAGGCCCCGATCATCTGCTGTTTTCCCGGTTTTTTGATCATGCGGCCAAAGAGCAGCGAGACCAGCACGGCCGGAGCCGCCATAATGACAATGTTCACTCCAAGTACTGTCAGCCCACCATAACCAAAGAGAAGGGCCTGCAAGAGCAGGGCGACACCAATGGCAGGCACACTGGCCCAGCCAAGCAGGATTCCGACCAGACCGTTGAGTACAAGATGGACCGAGGCTGGGCCCAGAGGCACATGGATCAGCGAGGCCACAAAAAAAGCCGAGGACAGCAGGGCCGTCCCTATGATATGGTCATAGTCAAGCCGTTTCAA
>CAZPXI010000554.1:0-1710 GCA_964590715.1 uncultured Desulfobulbus sp. | reverse complement strand
GAAAACGAATCAAACCTCCCGCTCGGGGTGACCATGGGCTGTCCGGTCGGTATCGGCCCGGAAATCATCCTGAAATATTTTCATAGCCGTAAGGTTCAATCCCCGGTTGTCATTATCGGCGACCTCGGCGTCTTTAAGCACGTTGCCGCTGAACTGGGCTATGAGAGCACTCTCATGCCCTGGCAGCCGGGCGATCCGGTTCAGCCGGGAACACTGCCGATATATTCCGTATCCGATTTGCCGGTTCAAGAACTCATCTGGGGCCGGCCGACCCTCAAAACTTCCAAGGCCATGGTTGCCTGTATTGAGCAGGCGGTTCAATTGATCGGTCAAAAGCATCTTTCAGGGATGTGCACCTGCCCGATCAGTAAGATCAGTCTCAAACAGATTGGTTCTCCCTATCCCGGCCATACCGAAATGCTGGCTGCATTGACGGGCATAAAAAAAAGATTTCGAATGATGATGGCCGGTGGTCGCCTTAAAGTCGTGCTGGTGACGATCCATGAATCCATTGCCCGGGTCAGCGGGCTGTTGAGCAGGGAAGAGATCCTGGACTGTATCGAGATGACGGCAAAAACATTGCAGCGTGACTTTGGGCTTGCGTCACCGAAAATCGGTGTTGCCGGGCTCAATCCCCATAGCGGGGAAAACGGGATGTTCGGCCATGAGGAGCAAGACTTGATAGCCCCAGCTGTGGCCGAATATACAGGGCCTGCAACCGTCAGCGGTCCCTGGCCGCCGGATACGGTTTTCTACCGGGCCGTTGCCGGTGATTTTGACGCCGTTGTCGCCATGTACCATGACCAGGGGCTTATTCCATTTAAGCTGATCCATTTTCATGACGGGGTCAATGTCACGTTGGGTCTGCCCATTGTCCGGACTTCAGTGGATCATGGCACTGCCTACGATATTGCCGGTCGCGGTCTTGCCGAATCCACCAGTCTTGAGGCCGCAGTCAACATGGCCTTTGAAATTATTGCCAACAGAACAAGAGGGAGTATATCGTGAACAGGGGCCTTTTTATTGCCTTTGAAGGAATTGACGGGACCGGAAAATCCACCCAGCTGCAACTGCTTGCCGACTATCTTCGCAGCCGGGGCCTGGAAGTTGTGGAAACCAGAGAGCCGACGGATGGACCGTATGGCCGCAGGATACGTGAGCTGTATGTGGACCGGGGAAGTTGCACTCCGGAAGAAGAGCTCGATCTTTTTATCCAGGACAGAAAGCAGCATGTGGCCGAGGTGATTGCTCCGGCCCTGGCCTCGGGAAAGGCGGTCCTGACCGACCGCTATTATTACTCCACCGCCGCCTACCAGGGGGCGGCCGGCTGTGATCCGGACAGGATTTTTTCAGCCAACAGCTTTGCCCCGGTGCCGGATATGGTTCTGCTGCTGACCATGGATCCTGAGGTGAGCGTCCAGCGCATTGAACAGTCTCGCGGCGAAACCTGTAATGATTTTGAACAGCTCGAACAGTTGAAAAAAGTTGCCGATCTCTTTGCCGGGTTTTCCGACAACTGCATAACCCGTATAGATGCAACCGACGCCGTTGATCAGGTCCAGGCCGATATCCGCAGGGCTGTGCAGCCATTGCTTGGTTCCGAGTAAAAGAAAACTGCCGGGTTACTTGAAAAACTGCTGATAAGCTGTGGGTCGGACTTCAGTCCGATAAGAGGGCGTCCGACAAGAGGACAATGGGAAGTCCGGCTTC
>CAZPXI010000553.1:0-1713 GCA_964590715.1 uncultured Desulfobulbus sp. | reverse complement strand
AAAAAGCCGATCAGACCGGAAAAAAAGAGGAAGCCGAGAAAATTCAAAAGTGCGGGAGCGCCGCCGGTTACCAGCAGCAACAGGCCGATCATCAGCAGACATCCGCCGCAGCCGGGTTGATTATGTTGTCGATATTCCATCAGGAAAAGAGTTCAGATTAGAGTTCTGGGTTCAGGGTTTCGGGCTCAGGGTTCAGGGCAGATTCCTCGTAACAGCGGGAGTCACGCAGACGTCCCGCTCTCATCGGCAAACAGGGCATCGACAAACTCTTCGGCGTTGAAATCCCGGAGATCGTCCATCTGCTCGCCGATACCGATAAAGCGGACAGGAATACTCAGCTCGCGGCAGATGTTGGCGACAATGCCCCCTTTTGCGGTGCCGTCAAGTTTGGTCAGGGCAAGGCCGCTGACCCCGACAGTCTCATAAAAAAGTTTTGCCTGGGAAATACCGTTCTGGCCGGTGGTTGCATCAAGAACCAGCAGAACCTCATGAGGCGCCCCTGCAAACTTCTTGCCGATCACCCGCTTGATTTTCTTTAACTCTTCCATCAGGTTGACACTGGTATGAAGACGCCCAGCCGTATCAATCATAATCACATCAAAATCATTGCTTACCCCGTACGACAGGCCGTCAAAAACGACCGAAGAAGGATCGGATCCCGGCTCGGAGGCAACAACTTCAACCCCGACCCGCTCTCCCCATATCTTGAGCTGATCAATGGCGGCGGCCCGGAACGTATCAGCGGCAATGAGCAATACGGACTGGCCGGACTGTTTGAATTTATGGGCTACCTTGCCAATGGTCGTGGTCTTGCCGACCCCGTTGACGCCAACCACCATGATCACAAAGGGGCCGGAATCCGGCATGACCAGCTCGGCGGCCTGATCCGATTGTTTGAGAAAGGAAAGAATCTTCTCACGCAGAACACCCTTGAGGGCCTGTGGATCACTCAGTTCATTCCGTCTCACCTGTTTTCTGGCCGTATCAAGCAGTTCCTGGGTGGTTGCGACCCCGAGATCGGAGGTGATCAAAACCTCCTCCAGTTCGTCAAGCAGCTCTTCATCAATCTGTTTTTTGCCGAGAAAGATGGAATCAAGCCGGTGCAGCAGCCCATGCCTGGTTTTGCCCAGTCGTTCCTGCAGACGCTGAAATAAAGACTTACCGGAGGGTTGTTCAGATTGATCTACCGCAGCCGGCTGCTCATCGACCGGCTGCTCATCCACTGTCTGATCGGACTGTGCACCGTCTTCTTCAACAGGTTCTTCAGCCTCTATTTCATCCTCAGGAGCAGGAGGTTCAACATCCGTCGCCTCCTCTTCCTCGACGGCAACCGGCTCTGCAACCGGCTCATTTTCTTCCGGAATTTCTACAGAAGGGGTGTCCGCTTCCGGCTCTGGTGAAACAACAGGAGCGGTCTCTTCCTCTAGTGCCTGCTCCTCAACTATTTCATCGGGCAGAATCTGTTCCGAGACCTCTTCCTGTTCCTTTTTGGAAAATTTCTTTTTAAACCATCCTAGCATGTTCTATATCTATCCACCTTATTCTGCATAATTTTCTCCATTCTCCTTCACTGCAGGTCTTAGGGTTCGCTCAATCAGATCAACGAAATCCGCCCCCAATCCAAGCACGAATTCTGCGAAGTTATTTCCGAGCGAACCCTTAACCAACACCCATGTATACGCGGTTTACTCTTTTTTTTCCAGAACGTATTCC
>CAZPXI010000552.1:0-1718 GCA_964590715.1 uncultured Desulfobulbus sp. | reverse complement strand
CCAGGTGGCCGATAAATGAGGCATAGACCCCTCCCCGGTCGATGTCGCCGACTAAAAGGGCTTTTGCCTCTGCATACCCGGCCATGCGGGTGTTGACGATATCATGGGCCTTTAAGTTGACCTCGCCGGGGCTGCCTGCCCCTTCAAGCAGAAGAACATCATAATCGGCGGCCAGGCTGTCATAGGCATTGCAGACCTTCTGCCGGATCTCGGACTTGTAGGCCACATATTGGGCGACCTTCATATTGCCGACCGGTCGACCGTTGACGATAACCTGACTGCCGACATCAGACGATGGTTTGAGCAGAACCGGGTTCATCCGCACATCCGGATCCAGTCTGCAGGCCTGGGCCTGAACCACCTGGGCCCGTCCCATTTCTCCACCGTCCCGAGTGACATAGGAGTTCAGCGACATATTCTGGGCCTTGAACGGAGCAACCCGCAGACCGTCCTGGAGCAGGATGCGGCCAAGGGCTGCAACCAGTACGCTTTTACCCACGTCGGAACCGGTGCCAAGCAGCATCAATGCTGGTTTTTTCTTTACCTTTCCCTGCTCAGATTTGCCTTTAGAAGATGGTTCTAGAATAGAGTGCAATGCCTGCACAAGCCTTCTATTTTCCGGCTCGGTTCGAACCGCTACCCTGAAAAAGGAGTCGTCAAGGTTCTGATAATTTGCACAACAACGGACTGCAATACGATGCCTGGAGAGCAACGCGTCAGCAAGTTTTGTTCCGGTGTATTGCGGGTGATCGGAACGAATAAGGAGGAAATCAGCCCTTCCCTCATACGGGTGGAGATACGGGAGCTGGCCGAGTGCTTCAAACAGGTATTGCCGTTGGGCATCGACCAGGCGGCAAGTTTTCTTAATATATTGCTCTTCACCGAGACAGGCGACACCCACTGCCTGGGCAAGCGTATTCACAGCCCATGGAGCTGTTTTCTCTCGCACGCGGCAACAGATTTCAGGGGATGCGGTAAGAAACCCGAGCCGCAGACCGGGAATGGCAAATATTTTTGTTAAGGAGCAGAGGGTGATACAGTTTGGAGTACAACCGGAAACACTTTTGTAAGAGCCGACAAAACCGGCAAAGGCCTCATCAACTATAAAAAAAGCCTCGGGCTGACGTTCCATGAAAGCGATAAGTTGCTCACGATCTACAAGTGTGCCGGTGGGGTTATTCGGCTGACCGAGAATGACCAGATCCCCGGGCCTGATTGTCTCTTCAATCTGCTCCAGGTCGGGTGCAAAGCCGGAATCCGGATCAAGGTCGACAGAGCGGACCTGGACATCCGCCTGACTGCAGGCCCGGGCGTAATCGATGTAGGCAGGAGCCGGGATGACCGCCCGTTTCGGCTTGAGCACTGCGGGCAGCTTAAACAGCAACTCCGATGTGCCGTTGCCGACGACAATCCGGGTTGCATCGAGCCCACAGGTTGCGGAAATGGCCTGGACCAGAGCACTGCAATCCGGATCCGGATAGTGAACAAGATCCTGGATGTGGTTGTTAATGACCCGGCGCAGAAAGGACGGCGGGCCAAGGGGATTGATATTGGCACTGAAATCGAGAATATCTTGCGGCGGGCATCCAAGTTGTTCCGCCAGCCGGGTCATGTTTCCACCGTGTTCATTCATCACACACTCCAGGTAAGAGCAGCGATTGCAAGCGCCGTGCAGGCCTCGCACAGCTCGCAGGCAGCACCGAGAGTATCCCCGGTGG
>CAZPXI010000551.1:0-1719 GCA_964590715.1 uncultured Desulfobulbus sp. | reverse complement strand
CCCATGAGGAGGTTCGGTTGGAGACCCCCCGTTCATAGACATGATTAAGTTGTTGGCGATCATACTTATCCATTTCGTTGCCGACGATATAGCCGAGCATGGTGCCGACTGCGGCCCCGATCAGGGTGGCTTCGGTGTTGTGACCGATCATCTGACCGATGAGGGCTCCCCCTGCTGCTCCGCCTGCTGCTCCGGTTTGGGCTTTATTCATGTTGGCACAGGATGTGAGTGCAAACATACAGAGAACTGCCAATATGCTGAGATGTTTCATGGTGACCTCCTAATTGTCATCTTTTAGCGTTTTTGGAAAATTGCGCCCGGGTTGAATGCCGAGATGTTTCAGTGCTTCAACCCGGGAGACCAGGTTCCCCCGTCCCGAGACCAGCCTTTTTCGCGCGGTCTGCCAGGAGTTGCGGCTCTGCTCAAGTCGAAAGCCTATTTCTTCAAAGGCCTCGGTAAAACCTACGAATTTATCATAAAGATTTCCGGCCTGTTTGGCAATAGTTAAACCGTTTCGGCCCTGTTCATCCATTCGCCACAGGTGATGAATCGTGCGGAGTATAGCCAGCAAGGTCGAGGGACCGGCGAGAATAACTTTTTTCCGCATGGCCCGGGTCAGCAGGTCGGGTTCCTGCATGAGGGCCGCCTGAAAGGCCCCTTCCACCGGGATGAAAAGCAGAACGAAATCCAGGGTGTTGAGGCCGGGCAGCTGGTGGTACTGCTTGCCGGAAAGCCCTTTGATGTGACTGTGCAGGGATTGGAGATGCTGCTTGAGGAGTTTCTGCTGTTTTTTGGGATCCTGTTCATGCGCGGCCAGGGCCCAGGACTTAAGCGACACCTTGGCATCGATGATAATCTCCCGGTTTTTTGGCAGGTGAATGAGAATATCCGGCTGGCGAAGCTGTCCCTGTTCGTTGTGGATGGCGGCCTGAGTTTCAAATTCAGTTCCTTTACGGAGCCCGGAATCTTCAAGCAATTTTTCCAGAATCATCTCACCCCACTGTCCCTGGATTTTACTTTTTCCCTGCAGGGCCTCGGTGAGATGGACGGCATCGGTGCTGAGCTGCTGGTTCAGATCCCGCAGCAGTTCTATTTCTCTGCGCAGGGCGGAATGGTCACGGGATTCCCTGTCATAGACATCTTCCACCCGCACCCTGAATGCCTGCAGCTGTTCACGCATCGGTTCCAGGATCGCCTGCAGGCCGGCCTGATGTTGATTGCTCAGCTGTTCTCCTTTTTCATTTAAGGTTCGGCCGGCAAGGAGCTGAAAGTCTCGTTCCATCTGTTTCCGGGTTGTTTCCAGAAGGGATTCCCGCTCCTGCATAAGTTTTTGGATTGAGACCAGCTCGGCCTGTAAACCGGCACTGAGTTCGGCCTCTCTCTGATTTTGAATGTGTAAGCCGTCCCGCTCAGCCCGCAGCCGGTCAATATCGGTATCCAGGCGCGATATGTTGCGTCCGGCCTGTTCCAGACGGATGGATAGGCCGATATTTCGGCGGCTCAGCCGACTATACAACACGAGGCCGAAGAGCAACATCGGGATACCGGCGCAGAGTAGGCCGAGAACAAGCGACGGAACGTGCAATCGCCCGGCAAGCAGGATGAGGGAGTCCAAGAGTTAACGAATCCGGTGCAGACGGCGCAGCTCTTCAAGCTCTTCAAGAAGTTGCAGGGCCAGGGCGCAGCCGGGAAGATTGATTCGCAGATCCCGTTGCAGCC
>CAZPXI010000550.1:0-1732 GCA_964590715.1 uncultured Desulfobulbus sp. | reverse complement strand
TGCTCGTTCCTTTATTTTTTTGATCATCCTTGAGGGCTTTACCCGGAGAACCATCTGCAGAAAGGTAATGAGTTTTTTGCTACATGGATGAAGGAAGCCGTAACACCTGGTTTTGCGGAAGCCTTTGGGCAGAACATGGAGCATCAACAGATACAAAAAATGCTCCCCGGCCACCGTCCTTGTCTGATACCGGTTGGTTTTGGAATTGAGATACCTGAAGGTGACCTGACCGTTTTCGCAGTCTAAAATATCCTTTTCCCGGATGGCGCCTTTATACAGATACTTGCCGAGATACAGTATGGCTGTGTCACCGTTGCCGACCTCTTTGCAGTCAACGACCCATTGTTGTGGACATTTTTTTGGTAATTTCAGCCCGCTGCCGACAATTGCCTGCAAAAGCTTTGCCCTGAAGACCTTTGCCAGAGCCCTGTGACTGAAGAGATAGCCGGAAGATTTAACCCGCCATAATCCGGTTTTCTCATTAATGCTTGCCCCGGGCATGAGAACATGTATGTGCGGATGAAAATCAAGACGTCTTGAATGGGTATGCAGCACAGTTGTAAAGCCTGCCACCCCCTGAAGCTTCTTGTCATTTCGGGTAAAAGTTTTGAGGACATCCTGAACACAGGCGCACATCAGGGAATAGATGGTTTTCTGATGTTTCCAGGCAAGATCCCGAAGCTGATCGGGCAGGGTGAAGGTGATAAGGTAATATTGTGCCGGCAGTCGCTTGCGTAACTGATTGTCGATCCATTGTCCGTTTTCATGGTTCTGGCAATGGGGACAGTTTCTGTGGCCGCAGGAATGAGGAATATATGCCTGCTTTCCGCAGTCTTGATTGGTGCATTGAGCCAGCATATGAGGGCCATACTCCTTCCTGCACTGCTTCATGGCCGACAGGGCCTTTCGATGTCCCGGCAGAACAGCATTTTTGTATCGGGCCAGAAATCGGTCTTCAAAGGTGTTGATAATCGAGGAGAGCAGGATCATTGTACTCCTCCCCATGTGATGTCGAAGCCGCTGACCAAAGCATTGATGACCCTGCAGGCATTATTTTTTGTTCCGGAAGTCAGATGAGTATACTTTGATGTTGTCAGGACACTGACATGGCCCAGGATCTGCTGTAGTTCGATGAGATCCACCCCAGCCTCCAACAGATGGGTGGCATAACTGTGTCGCAGGGAATGACATGAGATTTTTTTTTAATGCCGATGTCTTGAACAACGGTTTTCATGGCAACCTGGATACCGCCTCTTTCCAAAGGCCGGTCAACCAGATGGGCATTCTTCATCCCTCTTTTCCTGCTGGGAAAAATGAAATGGGGATGCCTGTGAACGGACCAGAAATTTCTCAGAATACGCAAGGTGTTTTCCGGCAATGGCACCAGCCTGTCTTTGTTGCCCTTGGCGTCACGAATATGAACCCGCATGTTGACGGAGTCTATATCTCCCACGGTCAGCTTGATTCCTTCGCCAAGGCGCAGGCCCATGCTGTAAATGGTGAAGAAAAAGACTTTATAGCTCAACCTGTTGGTGGCGGCAAAGAGCTGATGTGCCTGCTCAATGGATAGGATATCCGGAATCCTGCTCGTCTTTGGCGGTTTGACCAGGGGAATATCGTCCCAGGTTTTGTTGAGTACCTTGGTGTAAAAAAACTTCAGCCCATAGAGATCAAGCTTAACCGTGCTCCAGGAATGGCATTCCAGCAGCGCGCTGAAATAGTCGAGCAGCTG
>CAZPXI010000549.1:0-1736 GCA_964590715.1 uncultured Desulfobulbus sp. | reverse complement strand
CTGCATCCTGGGACGAGGCAATGTCCCTGGTCGTCTCCAAGTTTAAAGGGGCCATTAAAGAGCATGGTCCCACTTCAGTGGCCTATTACGGATCCGGCCAGGCCCTGACCGAGGAGACCTATCTGGCCTCTAAGATATGGAAGGCCGGTCTGGGCAGCAACAACGTTGAAGGCAATCCGCGGCTCTGCATGGCCTCTGCAGTCGGCGGGTACGTGACCACCTTCGGCAAGGATGAGCCCTGCGGCAGTTACAGTGATATTGATGCCGCCACCTGTTTTTTTATTATCGGCTCCAACATGTCCGAGTGTCATCCTATTCTCTTTAAACGGGTGGCCAAACGGAAACAGGCAGATCCCAATGTCAAGGTCATTGTCGCTGATCCTCGAAGAACCAACACCGCCCGTATTGCCGATGTCCATCTTGCCTTTAAACCCGGCACCGATCTGGCCCTGATGAACTCAATGGCCTATGTCATCATTAGGGAAGAGCTGGATGACCCGCGTTTTTACGGCAAGTACTGTAATTTTATCGTTGACTGGAAGACCAAAAAGAAGGGGACGTTTGAAGATTATAAAAAATTTCTGGAAGATTACACCCCGGAAAAGGCGGAGAAGATCTGTGAAATTCCGGCCGACACCATCCGCAAGGTCGCCAAAATGTTTGCCGGGGCCTCGGCCACTACCTCTTTCTGGTGCATGGGCCTCAATCAGCGTATCCGTGGGGTATGGGCCAATAACCTGGTCTCCAACCTCCATCTGTTGACCGGTCATATCGGCAAACTCGGGGCTACGCCGTTTTCACTGACCGGCCAGCCCAACGCCTGCGGCGGGGTGCGCGATACCGGCGGCCTCTGCCATCTGTTGCCTGCCGGCCGTCTGATTAAAAAACCCGAACACCGCGCCCAGCTGGAGAAACAGTGGGGCCTGAAACCGGGCACCATCGCCCCGAAACCCGGTCTGCACACCATTGCCCTGTGGAACGCCTTTTCCGAGGGTAAGGTCAAGGCCATGTTTGTCCTCTGCACCAACCCGGCCCATTCTCTGCCCAACGTGAACCTGTATACCGAGGGCATGAAGCGCAAGGATAACTTCATGGTCCTCAGCGAGCCCTTTATGGATGCTGAGACCGTTAAATATTGCGATGTTCTGCTGCCGCCGGCCTTCTGGTGTGAAAAGCGCGGCGTGTACGGTTGTTCAGAACGACGTTACTCCCTGCTGAAAAAATCGGTTGAGCCCATGGGTGAATGTAAGCCAGACTTCGATATCCTGATGGATTTTGCCAAGCGTATGGGGGTTGATCCCAAGGTGATTCCGTTTGAGACAATTGACGATGTCTGGGATGAGTGGAGAATGGTCAGCGCGGCAACCCCGTACAACTTCAGCGGCATGACCCGTGAGCGGCAGGAAAAGGAATCCGGTCTGCTCTGGCCCTGTCCGACCGAGGATCATCCCGGGACCAAAATCCGTTACGTCCGCGGTGAGGATCCGAATATTCCGCTCGACTATAAAAACAAGTATAAGTTTTACGGCAAGCCCGACAACCGGGCCTGGATTATCCTGCGTCCCTATGCCCCGGCCGCCGAAGAGCCGGATGCGGACTATCCGATGGTGTTGACCACCGGCCGGGTTATCGATCACTGGCACACCGGGACCATGACCATGAAGGTGCCCGAGTTACGAAAATCCTTTCCCAAGGCCTATGTTGAGATCAACATCGAGGATGCCAAGGCAAAGGGG
>CAZPXI010000548.1:0-1747 GCA_964590715.1 uncultured Desulfobulbus sp. | reverse complement strand
CCCTTATTCGCAACCTGTAAATCCAGCTCACGGGCCCAGAGATCCAGCGCAGTGTGGCCAAGCACATCGGAGGCGGTGGTAATCACGGCCTGTCCGTCCAGTATTTCAGCCACCTGCCGGGCCAACGCATTGCCCCCGCCCAGGTGGCCCGAAAGCAGGGAGACGGCAAATTTTCCTTTTTCATCGCAGACCACCACCGCCGGATCAAGCCGCTTGTCCTGCAGCAGCGGGGCCAGGGTGCGGACCACGATACCGGTTGCCATAATGCAAACCAGAGCCTCATGTTCCCGCCAGCACTGCTGCAGCGTCTTTCGCAACCGGCCCCGGCAGGGAACAACCGTGCTGCCGGAAAGCTCCGTTGCCAGCTGTTCGGCCAGCTGCAGCCCACCATCGGTCAGGGCAAGGATGGCAATTTTACCGGCCAAGCATGCCCTCTTTCAGGTCATCATCCACCGGCTCACGGCCCAGCCAGATAGCAAACAACGCCTTTTTAAAGGCAAGGCTGCTGATTGTTCCCTGCAGCACATTATTTAAACGGACTTCCACCTTCTTTGCCCGGGTCCAGGCGATCTCATAGATATCATTTTTCTTTACCTCTTTGCTGAACAAATCGATAAAAGCGGCCATGGCTGCCTGCAGTTTTTCATCCGCCTCCGGTGCGGTACGCTTGAATCCGTCCTTCCAGCCGTCCTGCAATTTTTTGCCGCTCACCCCATCGTAGATAAAATGCATTCTCACCAGCATTGGTTCATCGGCACCGATCACAGCCGTTGCATCCGCTGACGGTCTGGGCAGGTAGAGGCCACCGGCATAGATTGTAAAGAAAAATTTCGTTCGCAGGCCCGCCCCGTTAAGGACCAGATTTTGTCCATCCAGCTTCAGGGTGTCGGGCATTTGGATCCCGCCGATCTCCATGGCTGAGACCGGGACCACTAAACAGAACAGAAGCAGCAACAGTAATACTGTTTTCATCATTTTTTCTCCCGATATTCGTGGCTGAATCCGGCGTCATAGAGTTTTGAGGCCGCGGTGTCACCATCTGCCAGGGCCCGGCCGACCAGGATCATCGCTGTTTTCCGAATTTCCGATTCCTGTATTTTTTCTGCAATACCGGCCAGGGTTGCCCGAACAATGCGCTGGTCCGGCCAGGAGGCCTTTTCCACCACCGCAACCGGTGTATCTGCAGGATACCCGCCTGCAGTCAACTGGGAAACAACCTCTTCAATCATGGACACCGAGAGAAATATACACATGGAGGCCCGGATCGCGGCAAGATTCTGCAGGGATTCCTGTTCCGGCACCGGCGTCCGGCCCGCCTGACGGGTAAAGATAACGGTCTGGGTCACTTCGGGCACAGTCAGTTCCGTCTTGAGCGCTGCAGCCGAGGCCAGGGCCGAACTTACCCCGGGCACCACTTCATATTCCAGGTTCTCCCGGTCCAGCCGCTGCATCTGCTCACGGATAGCACCGTAGATTGCCGGATCTCCGGTATGGAGCCGGACCACCTTTTTTCCGGCCCGGGCACCACTCACCATAATATCCAGAATCTCATCCAGATCCATGCCCGCCGAATCATATACCTGTGCCCTGACCCCGTCCAGCAGCGCCGGGTTGACCAGGCTGCCCGCGTAAACGATCACATCCGCCTCGTCCAGAAGTCGGCGCCCTTTAAGGGTAATCAACTCCGGATCGCCCGGCCCGGCACCTAAAAAAACAATTGTATTCATATTCAATTATGCCTCTGCGT
>CAZPXI010000547.1:0-1747 GCA_964590715.1 uncultured Desulfobulbus sp. | reverse complement strand
TCGATCCTGTTCGGATCGGTGCATTACATCGGCATACATTGACCCGACACCGGCAGTGATTAAGGCGGTGGGGCCCTCCCTGCCGGCGGCCCCGCCGGAACCGATGGTGATTGCCGAGGCTATGGTCTTTAAAGGGGTGACCCGGGGCCGGAGGTAGCCGGCATGGCGATGAAAGGACTTGACCACGGTATCCGAGCCGTGCCCTTCCGCCTCGGGGGCCAAACCATACACCAGGAACCCTGAAATCAATCCTCCAGCCGTGGTCACCAGTGGGATCAGCCACAGGCCGTGCGGCCCAATGACCTCAAGCAGCTTTCCGCCTTCAGCCGGTAGGCCGGGAGCCGTGTATCCGGCAATGGTTGAGAGAAAAAAGCCGGAGGCGTAATGCAGCAGCAGGTTGAAAATCTGAGCGGCTCCGGCACCGACAATGCCGATGAGCAGGGCATCCAGAATGAGCCTATGCTGTCGTTTCATGAACCGTACCTGAATCCGTGACACAAATATTGCTTTATAGGCCACCTTGAAAAATTGCCTTTTCGCCCGATCTCTGCGTCACAGGAAAATGAAAAATGCTCACATATGACTAATATGCTGCGCTTTTTAATTTCCCTGTTCCTTGACCTCGAACGAAAATTCTAATTTTTCAAGGTACCCTATAGTCGTAATTCATTGTATCGAACGATGATAATAAAAATGCAACTTGCCAGACACAATTCACCTTGATGCGCCCTCCGGGGCCTTAGTCAAGAGGATCGGCCGAGAGGGCAAGGCCCAGCAGTGCACCTCCGTCTATTATCAGGCTGATACCGACCAGGGTGCCGACCAGCCAGACGGAACCAAAGGGCCAGCTGAAAAGAAAAATTACCGCCAGCGTCAGAGAGATTATTCCATTTATCAGTGTCCACGCCCACCCCCGCATAGGACGCAGGATAAAGGCAAATGAGATGGAGGCAAAACCATCGAGTAAAAAATAGATAATCAACAGTAAGCCAAGGGCTGCTGCCCCGGCCAGGGGATCAAAGCCGATCAGCAGGCCAAGGATGATCAGGAGAAAGGGCTTGAGCCAGGCCAGTCCTGTTCGTGAGTAGTTCAACCAGGTAAGATACGCGGTAATGGCGCCGGCAACAATGAGCAGAAGCGCAACCAGCCAGGAAAGGGTCACGGCGATGACCTGCGGGAGGACGATACCGATCAGCCCCACAAGTATAAGACCGACGGCCAGCATGATTGTACGTTTACGAGAGTTTTTATCCATGACGAATGCCATCTCCAGTCTGCCCATTGTGTTCTCCTTGTCTGTTGAAAATTGATTATGTTGAAGGACTTATAACAAATCCTCCACGTCGTTGTATTATACAAATAATCAACATGGTCTTTGTTGTCCACCGGATTTCCGGCAGCTGCCGCATCAGTTAACCGAGTTGTTTCAAAACAGACAGGATATGTTTCCAGTCAAAGGTCCGTTTGACGATATCGCCGATCAATGGGATAAACAGGAATATGTTATGGAGCCTGAATCTGCCCCTTGTCCTGAGATCCACCGGCCAGGTGGTCATGTTCTCTATTGACCAGTAATACTTTCTCATCATTTCGACCTGTCCCCGTGGCGGTTTTTCTATGTCCCCGTGGCGGTCGGCATCCGGAATGGATTGGATTGCATTGATTTTGCAACTCAACTCATCAGCTTTTTTCAACCACCTTTCCTTTTCATGGACCATAATGCGGTGAAAGGACCAGAGCGGGACAA
>CAZPXI010000546.1:0-1770 GCA_964590715.1 uncultured Desulfobulbus sp. | reverse complement strand
GACCCGGGACTGACACGGTGTGGCACGCCAAAAACAACGAAGATAAAAGCATTTGATAGACACACGGATATGCGATAGACTATAGAATATACCTTCTGTGGGCTGTTTTTAAGCAGGGGGTAAGAAAAGATCGTCCCAGTATCCCGGCCTCTGCTTTTTGACTGGTCGGAAATGTGGAGAAGTTTATGAACCAGACCCTATCCTTACACGACCTGAAACTGCCCCTGAACAGAGACTTTTTTCTGCGCAGCCTGATTCGGGAGCTTGCCGGCACCCTGGAGGAGGTGGTCGGCTATGACGAAGCTGCCGGTTATATCGGTCTGGTTGGGCAGCACATCGGCAACTGGATTAACAGCCTGTACACAGAGGAACTTGGAGTGACCACGCTCAACCGCGATCAGGTGGCTGAGGCCCTTGTTGATCTCAAGAGCCGGATTCATGGAAATTTTTCCATTATCAGTCAGGACGAGGAAAAGATCGTTCTCCACAATACATCCTGTCCCTTTGAAGAAATGGTACTGGACCGGCCGTCAATGTGCATGATGACCTCAAACGTATTCGGCGTGATCACCGCAGACAATCTCGGCTACGCCAAAGTCTCGCTCGAAGAGACCATTGCCGACAGATGCGGGCAATGCAGAGTTGTCGTCTATCTCCAGCAAACGCCAACGGCTGAGGCGGCCGAAGGCAGAGAATATTTCGGGACTCTATAGGCACGACACATGAATCCTGCCGATTTTTTCCATGAAATAGGCGATCCATGGCCCGAGGCTGCTTTCCTGCTCAATCCGGGAGGTCGCATTCTGGCACTCAATACCGCCGGAGAAAAAGCACTCGGCCTGGACCGGAAACAGGGAACCGGCCTCCTCCTGCCTGGGTTCACCCTTGATGACGATGCCGTTGTCCTCTCCTACCTGAGGATCTGTCTCGGCAATCGGCAGCAGATACCGGGTTCACTGACCTTCAGAGACAACAAAGGCCAACCCCGGCGATACCGGTGCCAGGGGTACCGGGTCCAGCCGGATCCCAAAGACCCTCCAGCTGTTTTTTTACGCTGCACCCCTGCCCACGGTGCCGGCAACCGCTTTATTAATCTGAACAGACAGCTGGAAGAACAGCGGCAGACCCACCGTGACCTGGCAGCGGGCCACGCCCGGTTGAAAGCGGTGCTGGACAGCCTGGGGGCCAGCGTCTATGTGGCGGACATGACAACCTATGAAGTACTGTTTATAGACAAATACTGAAATACTGCCGCGATCTGTTAGGTGATATCACCGGTAAGATCTGCTGGGAGTCGATCCAGAAAGACCAGAGCGGCCCCTGCAGTTTCTGCACCAACAAATACCTCCTGTCCGAGGACGGCACTCCCGGTGAAGTCTACAAATGGGAATTTCAGAACAGTAAAAATAACCACTGGTATTATATTCTGGACCGGGCCATCCCCTGGGTGGACGGCCGTCTGGTCCGGCTGGAAATTGCCACCGACATCACCGAGGCCAAGGAAGCTGAAATCCAACGAACCCTGAATACGGAACGGGTCGAATCCCTGCTGGCTCTTTCCCAGAAAGACTGGGAGAGCAGAGGGGCCCTGATTGATTATGCCCTGAAAGAGGCGGTACGGTTGACCGACAGTAAAATCGGTTACCTGCGTTTCATCCGCGATGAGCTGGAGCTTACGAGGCTTTTTTCATGGCCCCGGTCCCTCTTTGCCTAATGTCCTCCCTCTCCCCCATAGCCGTAAAGCTAAGGCCAACTCCTGCACATACTTAG
>CAZPXI010000545.1:0-1772 GCA_964590715.1 uncultured Desulfobulbus sp. | reverse complement strand
CCAGGACAAAAAAATCATCCTTGATCTGATAGAGTGAAATCGGCGGCATGGCCTTTCCGGCCTGCATGGCCTGAATGATCCCCTGCAGGCGTGGATTGTCACCCTGTCGCCTGGGCCGGAATTCGCAGTCGAAATCATTATACCGGCCCACGGTACCGACAATTTTCTCTATCGGCACCGGTTTTGTGCCCCGCTCAACGGAATCAACCGCCTGTTCCTGCTGCTGGACGGCATGAAAAGAGCGCAAATCACATTTTTTGCCGCCGAACAGGTTTTTCAGCAGATCAGAGTTCAAAGAGAACATAGCCATAGGTATTCATTACCCGGGTGGAGTTGATTACGGTTGTACGCTCGCTTTCATCATCAAACCGGGCATGAATGTGCCCATGGATAAACCAGCGCGGGCCGTACTTGTCAATAAGGCGACGAAAGCAGGAGAACCCCTTGTGGCAGCGATCTTCGGCATCGTGAATATGCCGGGGTGGAGCATGGGTGAGAATGATATCCACCCCGCCTGCCAGCCGGAGCTGCAACCATAGGCTGCGGAGGATCTTGCGCATCTCCGACTCATGGTACTGGTTCATGCCGCCGTTATACCAGCGCGAACCGGACAGGCCGAGGAGTCGATATTCACCGACCCGGACCAACCGGCGATGGACACAGGTGCAGCCCACCGGCGGCGATTTCAGGTAACGGATATCATGGTTACCTAGAACATAATACAGCGGTGCATTGACCCGGTCACGCAGAAAACTTAAATATTCCGGCGGCAGATCGCCGCAGGCAAGGATCAGCTCAACCCCCCGGACAAGCTCAGGATCAAACCGGTCGTAGAGTTCACTGACAACTGTATCGGAAACACTTAATACTTTCATGGCTTTTTCTGTAACCTAACTTCTGCAGACGGCATATCATCCTTCTGTCGACATTGTATCTTCTGCTTCCGGTCAACGGCCAGGACTAAGGTGTACTCCGTTTAAACCGACAAAACTGCCGTTATTGTCCTGAGCCAGCCGACGCATGAGGGCGGCGAACCGGGCCGCATTTTCCTCGGAACCGCCCTGGGTGAGCAGAACGGGAAAACCAAGGGCATGAATGCGGACCAAGCGCTGTCCGCTTCGCCCGGCCCGGTTTATCCGGTCGACAATATCGATCACCTCTTGAATGGAGCCCCGGGAAAAATCATCGCCCAACACGTAGATGGAAATGCGTTTGCCCGGTGCATGAAAACGACGGATGGCACGGGTAATGCCCTCCACCGGGCTGGAATTTGAAAAAGGTGACCAGGAGGCAAGCCGTCTCAAGATTGCCTTGCGCCGGGCCGGGGTATCGGGAATCCATCGACCCGCGTACTGGGAAAACATATAATCGCCCATATCATTCATTACCTGGATCCCCTTGACATGGGGATAAATGGATAGAATTTCACTCATCTTCCGGCGGACCAGGGGCCAGGCAAAGCGCTGCATGGAGCCGGAGGTATCAATCACAAAGATAATATATTCGCTATCAACCGGCACCCCGCCGATGGGGCTGTCCGGAGCCGGAGGGACTTTGCTGGCCTGCAGGCGCCGCATCTCCTCGGTCAGGTCCTGGCGGGCGGCCTTGAGCTGCTGTTCAATCCGTTCCTGAACCGCAAGATCGGTCCGGCTTGCCTTATATTTACTCTGGAAACGGGCGATCTCGCTCTGCTTCCCGGCAAGCTGTTCCTGCTCCTGTACGAGCTGCCGGCGGACGGCTTCAAGCTGCCGCTTCATCACTTGCGATTCACC
>CAZPXI010000544.1:0-1775 GCA_964590715.1 uncultured Desulfobulbus sp. | reverse complement strand
ATACTGTCAGCGGTTCGAAAACGCAACGAGTAATCGTGGTCTGTCCCCTATTGTTCTACTATTGTTCCTAAATCATGCCGTTCATTTTTGTTATCGGGATCATCTATCCATTCATGGATTTCTCTATATTCCTTTCCTGTTCGGGCAAGACTTGCTGCAACATGCTTTGCAATCGGCGGCATACACTCTCCTTAATTTTTTTTATTCTTATATTACGCCTCCATATGAGGCATAAACTTGGTCAAGAATCATGGAACCCTGGTCCAACCGGGCCTGATCGTTACTGCATGTTGCTGCAATCCCTGAGAAGACCGCCTGAATGCCGCCCACTTCCGGTCTGCCGAATTTTTTATCCTTCAGATCGATATCGTGAACAATTTCCGCGATGGCGGTAATGGGTACGGAGCCAAGGCCAAAGCTCTCGACCAGAACCTCAAAGGTGCAGTTCTCACCGATATGGGTAAACTCGCCCTCAAACATATCAAAGCGGACTTCATCTGCACAGGGCTTATACCCTTCATCTGCAACAAATTTCAGCCGACCTTTCGGGTCAATAAAACGGCGGATCAGCCAGCCACAGGCAATGCGATCAACATAGATTCCTTTCCGGGTGACCCATGTCCGGCCCCGCATTTTTTTTGGTTTTCCAGGTACTCCCGCAGAAAAAGTCGATTTTGTTTCATAGAGTAGGGCATCACACTCGGCCAGGATTCTATCGGCCGCTTCACGACCGGGAGCATCAAAAAAATCAATGCCCGCAACCTCTCTATATCTGTTCCGGAGGCGGGAGAGTTCTCTTTTCTTCCTAAGGATGAATGCATCTAAATCACTCGATGCTTCAGTTGAATCATTTAAAAAAAACCTGCCGTCCACTACAATTTTCTCATAATCAGCATCTCGGGCAGCCTGGAACAATGCTTCAATCTGGGTGTTGGAAAGGCCTTCCAAAAAAACTGTTTTAGAAAGCGATGCAGTTCCTCCGCCCTCGGTGATCTCTTTGACTATCCAGTGCAGATCCTCATAGGACTGCTTATTGACCGGCAGTACATAGACCGATTGTTTGATCGCCACCGCCCCGACTTTTTGTAATCTGCGCCAGATTTTTACCCGAAAATAATCGGGCTTGGGCGGAATCTGATGGATAAGCAGCAGCCATTTTGTTGTATTTTTATTATTCATTTTTCTCATCTTACCATAACAAGTGCTACATGTAGCATATAACAACTGTATCATTTGTCAATGATCGGTTATGCCGTCACCCCTGAAAGAAACGCTCTGCTTTATAAAAAAATAAAAAAAGCCGGAAACCACTCTGTCTGAGTGATTTCCGGCTTCAGTAAAAAATCGGCACCTGTGAAAAGAATACCTGTGAAAAGAATACGTTTGGCATGACTACGCCGGGAAACGGAAGTTCTTCCCCGCCAGTCATAGAATGTGGAAGCCCATGGACGAAACCAGCGCGACAACTTCCGGTTCCTAAAATAAAAAAAGAAAAAATATAGTATTTGATCGTCCGGGGTTAACAAAACCGAGGTGCCCTCTGCAACGAACCCAACAGCTACACGGGCCGGCCGGACATTATCTGGTGTTGATAACAGCAGGAAGGAACAGAGTCCAGGAGAATGATGCAGGTATCCCGCCGCGAACACAACGAACAAAGGCCGAATAATCCGGGTCGCTGTTTGGGTCATCGTCGGTCTTGGGGCGCCAGGAGTTATTTCCGTAGAAAAAATCCACGAACCACGCACTGTCCTGATTGTATTTACTGGTCGTGG
>CAZPXI010000543.1:0-1780 GCA_964590715.1 uncultured Desulfobulbus sp. | reverse complement strand
GGTGAAAACAGCCGACGGCACCCTGGACAGCGGTCTGCGGAAATTTGGCGCTATTTTAGGGGATAACGCCCAGACCGGTTGTAATTCAGTGACCAATCCCGGAACTCTGCTCGGGCCTGATGCTATTCTTATGCCCAATACAACTGCACCTTCTGGTTTTCATTCAGGTAGATCCGTGATACGGTAGGAGGATTTTCTTCCTGCGTTTTACGGAGTTTTTCCGCCCGGTCGCCATACTCGTACAGGGCAAAGAAAAAGGCGAAAAATATTCCGATAGTAAAAAAGATTCGGAGGATTCGATCCCAGGGCATGGAAGCTCCGCCGGTAAAGTAGCGGAGAAGGATCACCAGGATATAGGTAAACCCTATGGAATATGGGGCGGTTGTCATGATCTGAATAAAGGTGCCGGCAAGGATGCTGCCCATATCCGGTCCGGTCCGGATATGAAAGACGAGCCAGGCCAGGCCCGTTAAAGTAAACGTAACTTTTTCTCGTAATGTCTTCATATGAAAAGTAAAAAAATCTCAGCTTGTATTTTTCCGGAAACAGTCCCCGGTGATGCGATTCTCTTCCCCCTTGTACAGGTTTTTACGCCGGTTGTCTACTGCCGGGCGGTTGAGGAGGATGAAATGCCTGAAATCCTGCAGTCGCCTCTTGCCGGGGATCTCGAAGAGGCCCGACTCTGTGCGATCCATGTCCCCTCAGCTCTGGGGGAACAGCGGGAGCGCTTTCTGGCCCTGATCAAAGATTTGAAACACCGGGGTGATGATTACGCCGCCCAGCTTAAAAGTCTTTCGCTCTCAGGAATCGGCCGGGGAGGGCGGGCAAAGCAGGAATCGAAAAATTCCATCATCGAAAACCTGCTGCAAAGTAAAGGGGTGCAGGAAGAAGTCCGGGAAGAGCAGGAAATGCTGCTCTGGCAGGCCCGACTACTCTTGAAGCTCGGCGAGATTTTTGATGCGGAACAGTTGAGTCTCAAACGGGACCTGGAAAAAATCAGCGAGCTGGAGGACGGTCTTTTTTCCGAGCTGCGCAAGGATCAGGACCAGCCGTTTTCACTGACCCAAAACATCAGTTCCGCCGGCGGCCGGACAGATGGTCTGCAGGGGCTGCGGCTCAAGGCCTGGACCCGTCTCTATTGCCTGGGTGATGATCGGCCGGCTATGCCGCCAAACTGCTTTGTTACCACCAATCAGGATGCCGTGGATCTACTGGTTGAGGAATATGAAAAAACGGATGCCCGGACCGGCCGGTGTTTTTTAAAGCTGTTGCTGCCGTCAGGGGATGGCGAGCCGTTACCGCCGGATGGTTTGCAGGCACTGCAGGGGCATGAACTTTTTGGCCGGTTGCAGCTTCTTCTTGCAGATCCTATGGCCGGACAACACGAGCAGGCCGATGTTTTTGCCGATGATACCGGCGCATGGGCCGAATTGCTGGAGACCATATATCCTGCAGCCAAGTATGGTCGTTGCCGCCTCCACCTGTATGCTCTTCCGGAGGTGCGGCCGTGTACACTCTTTATGGAGGCTTTTGGCCGTGATGAAGATCAGCAGCAGTTAAAGCCGCAGAAAGAAGTTGGAGACACCGTCATCGGCTGGCTGGAGATTCGTACGTGATATGATTTCAAGGCTACCTTGAAAGAGGATGCATTGTTGTTTTGTTGAGCTCACACGCATCCTCTTCGTGATGATTGAACGGTAGAATAAAAAAGGGGTTTTCCGTACATTACGGAAAACCCCTTGGATATGCTGGAGGCGACGAGCGGATTTGAACCGCTGAA
>CAZPXI010000542.1:0-1788 GCA_964590715.1 uncultured Desulfobulbus sp. | reverse complement strand
GCCGACACAAAACGACCGCAGCTTCTCTTTACCGAGGGTCGATGCGAACAGCCGGAGGTTTATGTCAACGGTCTGGTTGTCCTCTGGAGTCGTGATGCGGATACATGCAGAGAGACCGGAAGCTGGCAGGAGGCCGTCAAAGGGTCGAGGCTGAAAAGGATCGGCATGGCCAACCCTGAACTTGCGCCCTATGGCGCGGTCGCAAAAAATGCGCTTCTTGCGGAAAAACTCTGGAATACGGCTCAGGATCGCCTGGTCTTCGGCAACAACGTGGCCCAGGCGTTTCAGTACGCGGCTACCGGTGCAGCAGACACCTCTTTTATCGCCCTGTCGCTGACCCATACACCGACAGGTGAAAAAGGCTGTTTTCTTCCGGTTCCCGAGGCCGAACCGGTTGCTCAAAGCGTCTGTCTGGTCGAAAACTCGACAAACAAAATGGCTGCAAGAAAATTTCTTTCGTTTCTCTCATCAAAAGAGATAAAAGCAATACTTTTTTTCCAATATGGTTACAAGACAGAACTTGAGTAGGAGCTCGCCCTGCGAGCGATTTTGCAGCACCGATCGAGCTCATATCGCCCGGAAGGCCGGGCTCCTACCCAAAAAAACCTCCTCTAACAATACATTATGGACCTGACCCCGCTCTATCTTTCGGCAAAGCTTTCCCTGGTGAGCACGGCAATCCTGCTCGTCCTGGCCATGCCCCTTGCCGCGCTGTTGGTGTTCGTGCCCTTTCCCGGCCGTTTTCTGGCTGATAGTCTGGTCAACCTGCCGTTGGTGTTACCACCGACAGTGCTCGGCTTTTACCTGCTGATCATCATGGGCCCGGACGGGCCGGTGGGCAGGATCTGGGCCGGGCTATCCGGGGGATCAATAGTGTTCACCTTCGGCGGTATTGTCCTGGCGGCCATGGTCCACAGTCTGCCCTTTGCCGTTCAGCCCCTGAAAACCGCCTATGAAAAAATAGATACACGACTGCTGGAAATGGCGGACGTGCTGGGAAGTTCGCCGGTTTCCACTTTTTTCAGGGTGATCCTGCCCAATGCCGCCGGCGGCATTGCAGCTTCGGCAATCCTGGCCTTTGCCCACACCATGGGAGAATTCGGGGTTATCCTGATGATCGGCGGCTCCATTCCCGGTAAAACCAAGGTCGCCTCAATTGCTATTTATGAATACGTTGAGGCCATGCGCTACCGGGAGGCGGCCATCCTGTCCCTGATCCTGGTGGTGATCAGTTATTCGATCCTGCTCATGGTCAATATGCTCGGTAAACGGGGAAATCGACATGCTTGATGTACATATTGTCAAACAGCGGGGACACGTTGCAATAGATATCCGCTTTTCCTGTGACGGCGGCCGTCTGCTCGCTCTCACCGGCCCGTCCGGTTCAGGAAAAACGACGATCATCCGCGCCCTGGCCGGCCTGGAACGACCGGACTCCGGCTACATTCGATGTGAAAATAGGAATTGGTTCAGCAGTCGTCAAAATATTTTTCTGCAGCCAAGAAAACGAAAAGTCGGCTATGTCTTTCAGGAGCACACACTCTTTCCGCACCTGTCGGTACGCAAAAATATCGGTTTTGCCTGCAGGGATGAACAACGGGTAACGGAACTGCTGGAACTGCTGCGGATCCGACATCTTGAAAACAGCAGTCCACAGCAGATTTCCGGTGGTGAACGACAGCGGGCCGCACTGGCCCAGGCCCTGGCATCGGCCCCGGATGTGTTGCTGCTCGACGAGCCCTTTTCCGCGCTCGACGGTCTCACCCGCAACCGGCTGTGTAAAGAACT
>CAZPXI010000541.1:0-1793 GCA_964590715.1 uncultured Desulfobulbus sp. | reverse complement strand
GCTAAAATACGATTAATTATCAAGTTCGGATGTGAGCTGTGTAATCGCTCAAATGCCCTGACAGCAGCGATTTTTACTTGGAACAGAGCAGGGTGTTTTCATGAGCTGTCGGACAGTCTGTAGATTACTGGAAAATCGACCCGAAGGTTATGCTATCGGAGAAACCAGCATGGCTGAGGTTGTACAGGTCACAGCCACAACGATGACACCGCTTCGCTGTTATGAAAATAACCTGAAAAGTTCCATCTTCGCGGGCTATTTTCGAATAAAAAAGATGAAGAGTTTTTTGTACAGTATTTAAATCCAGGAAAGATTCTAACAAAGGAGAGCAAAAATGGCAATAACGGTAAAACCAATCGCCGAGAGCATCAATATCATGGGAACCCGCAGCGGTAACGCCATGAAAGAACGCAAACCAGGTCCGGTCCAGGAGATGGCTAAGGAAGAGACCGCAGCAGGTGCCGCCTATCTGGATCTGAATATCGGACCGGCCCGGAAAGATGGGACTGAACTTATGCCATGGGCAGTGGAAACTGTGCAGTCTATCGTGGATACGCCGCTCTGCCTGGACAGCACCAATACCGATGCCATGGCAGCCGGTTTTAAAGTGGTCAAGAACAAAAGCCAGGCAATTATGAACTCCATTTCGGCCCAGCCCGAGCGTATGGAGGCCTTGATTCCCGTTGCCGCCGAGGCCGGTTGCGACGTTATCGCCCTGCTCTGGGGATCCGACGGCATGCCCCGTGACTCCGCCGAGCGGGCTGCAATGTCGGTTGACCTGATGATGGCCCTGAACGAGGCCGGTATCCCCAATGAGAAGATCCTCTTTGATCCGATCGGAACACCGATCACCCTCGGTGCCGACCAGATTGCCGCCGGGCTTGAATTTATGATGATGCTGCAGGATATTGCTCCGGGTGCCGGTTCCACGGTCGGGCTGTCCAACGTCTCCAATGGTGTGGCCGAAAATCTGCGTAAATATCTGGACCGTACCTACCTGATCATGCTGATGAAGCACGGTATTTCCACCGCAATCGTCAATTCCTATGATACCGAACTCATGGCTATCTGCAAAGGTGAGCGCCATGATCTGGTGGAGATGGTGCACGGCATGATGGACGGCAATGATCCGGATCCGGCAGGTCTTGAAGGAAGCGCTCTTGAGCATTATAAAACCTATAAGGCGCTTTCCGGACAGACGGTCTTTTCCGAGTCCTGGCTGGAGCTGTAACAAGGGGCCCATGTGGCTATACAGCGACCCATCCCCGGGCACCATCTGGTCTATGGTGCCCTCAATGATTTTTTGACTGGTGAAGAACTGCCGGACACTGATGATGAGCAGGTGCGGCAACAGATGGCCCGGCTGTTGGTGGAGGAACGAGGATTTTCCAAAGATGAACTTGAACCGCGTCTGGCGATTGAGACCCGGTTCAATGCAATTTTTGTTCGTTCCGTTATCGATCTGACCGTACGGGTGGAGGGTAAACGACTCTTTATCCTTCGTTACGGTCCGGGTTCTCTGGTGACCAGGGAAAAACCGGCCATTGCCGCAGCCCGGATACTTGAGCCGGAGTACCGAATTCCCTTTGTTGTCGTGACCAACGGCCGGGATGCCGAGTTTCTGGAAACCGGGCAGGGTAAGGTGCTGGCCACCGGCATGGAGGCCATACCTGATCGTGCCCGTGCCGGAAGACTCAGAAGTGAGGCCGTGTTTGAGCCCTATAGCGATCCGGGATTGAGGGAAAAGGCCATGCGGATTCTCAATGCCTTTGATCTTGAGATCTGCTGCCGGG
>CAZPXI010000540.1:0-1798 GCA_964590715.1 uncultured Desulfobulbus sp. | reverse complement strand
ATAGGTATCGGCCATGGCCAGATGCCGGGCAGCCAGATAGAGGATGTCATGGTTCGCTTCATCAACCATGACCTGGACATCCTGGTCTGCACGACCATTATCGAGTCCGGACTGGACATTGCCAATGCAAACACCATTATCATCAACCGGGCCGACCACCTCGGTCTGGCCGATATCTATCAGTTGCGGGGCCGGGTCGGCCGTTCGTCCCGGCAATCCTATGCCTACCTGCTGGTTCCGTCGCTGGACAGCCTGACAAAAGATGCTAAAAAAAGATTGCGGGCGCTCATGGATGCCTCGGAACTGGGCAGCGGGTTTAAACTGGCCATGAATGACCTGCAGATCCGGGGCGGCGGCAACCTGCTTGGGGTTTCCCAGTCCGGTCATATTGCGGCAGTTGGCTATGACCTCTATCTGGATCTGCTGCAGACCACGGTCGAAGATCTGAAGAAAAAACAGCAGGACGGCGATGTTGAGCCCCCCGTTGACCCGGAAATCAATCTCAAGGTAAGTGCCTTTCTTCCCGAGGACTACATCCTGGATACGGCCCAGCGCTACCATGTATACCGCAGGCTGTCACTGGCTGGAACAGATGAGCCCGAAGTGCTCCTTGACCTGATAGATGAGCTGGAAGATCGCTACGGACGGCTGCCGAAAGAGACCCAAACCCTGTGCCGAATGATCGGCCTGAAACATCCCCTGCAGAACCTGGGGATCAGTAAACTCGAACAGGGGCCGGATGCACTGATTTTATCTTTTTCAGAAAATTCGCCTGTAGAGCCCGACTCACTGCTTGCATTTATCGACTCGGAAAAGAAAAAAGCCCGAAAACAGAAAAGAAAAACCGCCATTCGGTTGACACCGGATTACCGCCTTATCGTGCCCTTGATGGAGCAAGAAACTCTTTTCAAACAAATAGAGAATGTGTTAGGGTCACTGTCAAAGAGTTAATGTGCACATACAATCAGACAGATAAGCAAATGAAAACCATCTGCGAACAAGGACAACCTGAAAAAATATTTCCGGCTCTGCAATGGGACGATATCGACACTGTCCTGCTCGATATGGACGGGACCCTGCTGGACAAGCATTTTGATGACTATTTCTGGGAGCAGTATGTTCCGGAGCACTACAGCCTGAAGCATGACATCCCGGTCGAGCAGGCCCGAGAAAAACTGCTTGCCCTCTACCGGGATGTGGAAGATACCCTGGACTGGACCGATCTCAACTACTGGTCCCATGAGCTGGGGCTTGATATTCCGGAACTGAAAATGCGCATCAACCATCTGATCGGGGTGCACCCTTACGTGGTTGAGTTCCTGGAATTCTGCCTGACCATGAGAAAAAAGCTCTTTCTCATCACCAATGCCCACTCCGGCACCCTGTCCATCAAGCTGGAAAAGACCTCTATCGGGCCCTGGTTTGACCGTATCGTCTGCGCCGAGGAAATCGGGGTAGCTAAAGAAACCGTGGAATTCTGGCAGCGACTGGAAGACAAACTGGGCTTTGATAAAAAACGAACCCTGCTGGCCGATGACACGGAAAAAGTTCTGGCAGCCGCCGAGTCCTACGGCCTGGGCCATCTCATCTTCGTGGCCAGACCCTCCAGCCGCAAGCAGGTCTGCTACTCATCAAAATACCCCGCCATAGAGTTCTTTAAAGAACTCATCCCCCGAACCGGAACCCTGATTCCCGGCTGAGACAATCTGTTGTCTCTTGTTTTCCAGTTCAGAAGAAACCGTACATTGAGAAAATCAGGAGAATGAGTGGAAACAAAAACCTGTCCCCCCCGGTGAGC
>CAZPXI010000539.1:0-1803 GCA_964590715.1 uncultured Desulfobulbus sp. | reverse complement strand
AAGCCGAGGACAGCAGGGCCGTCCCTATGATATGGTCATAGTCAAGCCGTTTCAAGCCGACAGCTGTGCCCAGAGCAGCGATAACGCCGCCGCCGGCCAGAATCGGCAGTGAGAGAATACCTTCAGATAGATGCATAGAAGAAAAAGTGTTACGATTAATATTTTTGTAATACAATAGTGGTCCACCCGAAAATCGTCAAGTTTTTTTTTCCAACCTATTGGTCAATGCTGAAATAATAAAAAAATGGCAGCTGTTCTCCCTATACAAATTGTTCTGCCACGGCTTAAAGAGACGCTGGCCAAAGAGTCTTCCGTCCTTCTCAGCGCACCAACCGGTTCCGGCAAGACAACGGTGGTCCCGATTGCCCTCCTGGACCAGGAGTGGCTGGCCGGAAAAAAAATTCTTCTCCTGGAACCACGGCGTCTGGCCGCCCGTCTGGCTGCATCCTTTATGGCCGGGCAGATGGGTGAGCAGGTGGGAGAAACCATCGGCTACCGGGTTCGCTTTGATCAGAAAATCTCGAAAAAAACCCGAGTGGAAGTCATCACCGAGGGCGTTCTGACCCGTAGCCTGCAGCAGGATCCTGAACTAGCTGATGTCGGCCTGATTATCTTTGATGAATTTCATGAGCGATCCCTGGAAGGAGACCTGGCCCTGGCCCTGTGTCTGGATATCCAGGATGGCCTGCGCGAGGATCTGCGCCTGCTGATCATGTCGGCGACTCTGGAGGATGATGACCTCTCCACCCTGCTTGGTGGAGCACCGATGATCAGGGGAGAGGGCAAGTTGTACCCGGTGGAAAAGAGATACCTGCCGCCCCCGGCCGACCTGGACAGTCCACGGCCGGATCATATTGCCCGGATGGCCGTGCGGGGGCTGCGACAGGCACTGCAGGAGCAGTCCGGGGATCTTCTTGTTTTTCTGCCCGGCAGGGGCGAGATCAACCGGGTTATGGATGGGCTGGAGCCGGTGGTCTCAAAGGGCACCGTTGTTCTGCCCCTGTACGGGGCCATGAAGCTTTCCGAGCAGACCAGGGCGGTCCGTCCGGATCCTGCGGGTCGACGACGGGTGATTGTCACCACCACCATTGCCGAGACCAGCCTGACTATTGAAGGGATTACAGCGGTGGTGGATTGCGGCTGGAAGCGGGTGCCACGTTTTGATGCAGGTTGCGGCCTGAGTCGACTGGAAACGGTTCGAATTTCCAGGGCCTCTGCCAAGCAACGTAGCGGCCGGGCCGGTCGTCTCGGGCCCGGTATCTGTTATCGGTTATGGAGCAAGGGGGTGGAGCTTGGTCTGCAGCCCTTTGACCGCCCGGAAATCCTTCAGGCCGATCTTGCGCCTCTGGTTCTTGAACTTGCCCTCTGGGGAGTTCAGTCACCGGATCAGTTGCGTTGGCTGAATCCGCCTGATGCTCGTTCCATTGCCCGGGCTCGGGAATTGCTCTTTCAGCTGGAGGCCCTGGATGAGAATGGCGCGCTTACTAAAATCGGCAGGAAGATGGCGGGATTACCGGTTCATCCGCGACTGGCCCATATGCTTTTGCAGGCAAGAGGGTGGGACAACCTGCGCCTGGCCTGCGATATAGCGGCCCTGGTCTCGGAGCAGGATATTCTGAGAGATGCAGATTCAGTAGATATTGAGGATCGGCTTGTTGTTATGGACCGGTTTCGACAGCGTGGTAGACGCGGGGGCAGGGCAGGGGGCGCGTCCCTTCGCCGGGTTGACCGGGTCAGCCGTCAACTGCTGCAGCTGGTAAAAAAACAGGCGGGTTCCGAAACCGGGACAACTTCCAGCCCGGG
>CAZPXI010000538.1:0-1806 GCA_964590715.1 uncultured Desulfobulbus sp. | reverse complement strand
CCAGATACTGCTTGCCGGGTTCTTCATGGGGTTTTCACCGCAACGCCTTGCCCGGTTCTATTTTCGAGATTCCTCCGGTTCAGGCTGAGTCTCCTGTGCATTGTCATCTGTTGCCGAAGGAATGGCCGGGACTCTGGGCAAAAAAAGTTCCTGCAGCTGGGGGTCGGCAATGAGCTGATGCAGTATATCCGCTCCCTGGGCAAGATATCCGGAACTGATTGATTTTTTCAACAGGTCATTTGACGCCGACAGGCTTGAAGCCAGAAACATATAAAGCAGAGAGGCCAGCACCGCACCTTTGACCGCGCCAAGCAGAAAGCCGAGAAAGCGGTCAAACCAGCCGAGCAGGGAAATTTCCATAACCCGGTGCAGCACCTTGCCGGCCAGGATGAACAACAGAGCACTGAGGAAAAACAACAGCCCGAAGCTGACAAGAAAAACCAACTTCGGGTTCTCTATGAATTTCCCCACATAAGGCATCAATTCCCGGCTATACCTGCCGGCAAGCCAGTAACTGCCGACCAGGGCGAGAAAGGCGGCCAACTGGCGCATGAACCCGATCCAGGCCCCGCGAACAACAAAAACCATCAATATCAGTGCGACGATAACGTCAAAGGATGTAATATCAGCAAGAGAAATCATATTCTTTCAGGTATAGTGTATGTCGGGAGCGCATCCCGACGAATTTTCAGGATAATAAAAAGAAATCATAAACGAAATTGATTATACCGCCTCCATAGGATATGACAAGAACTTGTCGCGACGGCAGCAGCAATGAACGATTTTTTTAATTGTCAATACAAACACAACGGCTCCTTACGACTGCGTTACCGCATGGAGCATGATGAACATCTGGCTCTGGTCGACATTTCCCAGGTGTCCGACCTGCTCAGCCGTAAACAACAGGCGCTGCTCTCCTGGCTCAGCGGTGAAGAACAGAGGCATCTGGCGCGTTTTCGCTTCCCGAAACGGTATAATGAATGGCTCAGCGGCAGGATTGCCGCCAAATGCTGCCTGCTGCAGGCCGCAAAAAAACAGACTGCACCACTCCGGCCCGAGGAATGTTCCATCCTGCCCGACAGCCATGGACGACCGGTGCTCTCCGGAGTGCAGTTGAGTGCACCCATACAACTCTCCATCTCCCACAGTCACCAATACGCCGTGGCCATAACCGCAAACCCCGCCTGTGGAATAGATATCCAGCATATCGGCAGCCGGATTCTCAAAGTCCGGGACCGAATCGCAACAGCTGAGGAACTCGCCCTTGCCGACAGCCTCCGGGCCGGGAGCAGAGAAGCCGGTCTGACCCTGCTTTGGGTGGTCAAGGAGGCGGTAAAAAAACACCGGCTTCCTGAGCAGGCCGGAATATTTGAGGCGATTGCCCTTGAACGGGTCACTCCGGGGCATACAAAAAATTCCTGGCAGGCCAAATGCCGTCTTACCGAAAACAAACAAAGCCAATCGGTCCGGATTGTTCAGTTTGACAACTACATGATGGCCTGGTGCCGGGGATAATTATGCCGGAACTGCCAGAAGTCGAAGTCACCCGCCGCGGCCTGCTGCCGCATCTGCCGGGAAAAAAGATAACCGCTGTCAAGTGGAGCAATAAACGGTTACGCACCCCAATCCCGCGCAAGCTGTTGAAACAATCCATCGAGGGACAGCGGGTGCAGAACATTGACCGGCGGGCAAAATACCTGCTTTTCAGGATGGAAAACGGCAGCGTACTGATTCTACACCTGGGGATGACAGGAAAGATCGGCCTATTTGACCAGGCAGAACCAAGGGCCAGGCATGATCACCTCA
>CAZPXI010000537.1:0-1814 GCA_964590715.1 uncultured Desulfobulbus sp. | reverse complement strand
CGCCGGCAGAAGCTGAACCCGCCATCGGCATAAGTAGGTTCCATGCTACGCCCCTCAATGCGGAGCGGCAGTAGGACGTAACTGAAAAAGAGATATGCGCCCAGGGAAATGCAGAAAATCCTGAGCAGTCTTTTTTTGTTCATCACCTTAACGGCTCTCAGGGCAGGGGCGTGTCACCGTAGGCAATGCCGGCGTCGTCGGAAGAGTAGGCCTGCAGCTCTTTGCCCTGGCGCACGTCCTCAACCCAGTCCGGATTGAGCAACATCGATTTGCCGCTGAGGGCGATATCGGCATCCTCCAGGGCCCCGGCCATGGTTTTTTGATCATAGATCTTTCCGCAGAGCATCAGGGGCAGATCGGTGACCTCGCGGGTGAGCCGGGCCATGGTTTTACCGCTGCCAAAGGCCTCGGCCTTGAAGTCATAGGTCGAGACCGAGATGATATCAATGGGCTCGGCGGCAAGCAGTCTGATCATCTGCAGCCACTCTTCGGCGGATTTAAACAGAGAGACCTCCATGTCGGCGATCCCCCAGTTGGAAATACGGAAGGTGAGCAGACGATCCTCGGGCATGACTGCCTTTACTGCCTGAATCACCTCGCGCGCAAAGCGAAAACGGTTCTCCATCGAACCGCCATATGCATCCGTTCGTTTGTTGGAATAGGACGAGAGAAATTGGTTGATCAGGTAGCCGTGCGCTCCGTGGATCTCAATGCCGTCGAACCCGGCTGCAAACGCGCCTTTGGCGGTTTCGGCAAAGCCGTTGATAACATGGTCGATCTCAAAGGTACTCATCTCTTCAGGTACCGGGTAGGGCGCCTGGGTAAGCGGATTATCCTGGCTGGGTGCCACCGGGCTGGGGGCGATGGATCGCGTGGCCGGGTTGACCTCGGGCCAGGCCATCCGGCCGCAGTGAAACATCTGCATGATCGCAACCGCACCATGTTTTTGTATATTTCTTACAACTGGTTTCCAGGCGTCGATCTGGCGCTGGTTGGTCATCCGTGCCTGACCGGGATAGCCCTGGCTGCTCTCGTAATCGGTGACGATCGCCTCGGTAAAGACCACAGATGCGCCATTTTCAGCCCGGCGGACGAGAAAATCAAACACGTCTTGCCGCGGAATGCTCTCAGGCCCGGCCGACATCCTGGTCATGGGCGCCACGCCAAGCCGGTTGCGGAAGGTGAAACCCTTGACCTGGAACGGCGAAAAAATTGTTTCGGAATCCATGAAGTTTCTCCTGTTCAGATGTACCTGTCTGTTGCTCTTGTTTGGAAGCGATTGTATTTAATCCTCAGTCATCGCAGGCATCATTTTTTTTATGGTGATTCCGGAGTTTGGAACTGCAGCTGCTACACATTGTGCCGCCGCTTTGATGGCACATGCCGGTGAGCCCGTGACGGGTTCTGCTCTGCCTTCTCTTGCAGAAACTGATCAGGATCGCGACAAAGAGCAGCAGGCCAAACGTTGTTGCCAGATATGTTAAAAAAGTCATCATAGATGCAACATAATCACTGTTTGCCGATGTAGTTGAATATTTTTTATAATGGGCTCTCCGGGTGCGGAAGATTGTTTTTTACCTGCATCCGTGACACCGAAAATTGTTTTATAGTCGTAATTCATCGTAGTTAAAGATGATAATAAAACTGCAACTTGCTGAACACAATTCATCCTGACGCTCACGGATTCAGGTCTTAACCAAAATTATCAGCATGGATGTTTTCCTCTTCCACTCCGAATTCGGTCAGCATGTCAACTACAGCCTTGGTCATCATCGGCGGCCCGCAGAGGTAATAGTTAATATCTTCCGGGGCAG
>CAZPXI010000536.1:0-1824 GCA_964590715.1 uncultured Desulfobulbus sp. | reverse complement strand
ACCATCTTCATGCCGTTCCATTTCGGCGGCGTACTCATGGGCGAATCGCTGGCAGGCAACTATCCCGCCGGCCATGAGCCGTATATCCTGGGTGAACCGGCCAATGTCTGTACCAACTACGGGTACGATATCGTCACCCAGATTCAGGCAACAAAAGACGGCCTGTGCAAAGTCAGCCGAGCGTAGGAGGGACAATAAATGGGACGCATGAAATTTTTATGTGATGTCGAACGATGTATTGACTGCAGCGGCTGTGTGATAGCTTGCAAAGAGGGAAATCAAGTACCGGTCGGCGTGAACCGGCGACGGGTTATTACCATTAACCAGGGCAAACCCGGTGAAAAATCCATCTCGGTTGCCTGTATGCACTGTGCGGATGCACCCTGCATTGCCGTCTGCCCGGTGGATGCCATCTACCAGCGTGATGACGGCATTGTCCTGGTCAGCAAGGAGACTTGTATCGGCTGCGGCTACTGTTTCATGGCCTGCCCCTTCGGGGCGCCGCAGTTTCCAAGCGGTCAGGTCTTCGGGGCTCGCGGCGCCATGGACAAGTGCACTTTCTGTGCCGGTGGGCCGGTAAAAACGTTCAGTGAGAAAGAGCGCAAGCTCTACGGACAGAACCGAATCGCCGAGGGTAAAGTGCCGCTCTGTGCCGCCATGTGCGCGACCAAATCTCTGCTGGCAGGAGACGCCGACATTGTCGCTGACGTGTACCGGGAACGGGTTTTCAAACGCGGTTCCGGCAGCAATGCCTGGGGCTGGGACAAGGCGTATAAGAAAAAATAGGGGTTTAGGGTTAGGCTGTAGGCTGTTTAGGCTGACAGCCTACAGTCTGAACAGCCGCCGTCAGCCCTCTCTCGTTCCTGCGCTCTGCGTGGGAACGACTCTCTATGAGGTTACCATGAAACGTATACTCATTCCCGCCTGTATTGCAGCGACCGGAATGGTTGCCGCAATGGTGTATGCAGGAACCGATCCGGTGATCGTTTCCCCAATCGGCGCAGGTACCGGCACCTCTTCGTTTATACTGATGAATGATGCCTTTACCGGAGACTGGCAGCAGTACGGCCAGCCATTTACCAACCTCCAGGCAGGTCTGTTCGACCAGCTGTTTCTCGTCATTCTCACCCTGATTCCCGCCGTATTCCTGCTCCATTATATCCTGATCGGAGCAAAACACTTTGACCATGAAGGAGCGGATGTCTTCTTTTTCTCATCCACGACCCGCTTGATACACTGGGTTGCGGCTGTTTCTTTCTCGCTGCTGGTAGTGACCGGACTCATGATCATCTTTGGTAAACTTCTCGGAGGCGGGAGCCTGATCATGGGTGGCAGGGTTGTCCATATTGTTTCCGCCCTGGTCTTTGCCGCAGCAGCCGTTTTCATGTTCCTGATCTGGCTCAAAGACATGCTGCCCGTACCCTATGATATAGCCTGGCTGTTTATCATGGGCGGGTATCTGAGTAAAAAGAAAAAGCCTGTCCCGGCCGGTAAATTTAATGCAGGCCAGAAAATGTGGTTCTGGCTGGCAACGGTGGGTGGGCTGGTTATGGCCTACAGCGGCTGGTATCTGTATACCTTCCGGCTCGATGTCGATCAGCTGCGGATAATGGCAATGATCCACAACTTCCTCGGCGCTGCCCTGGTCGCCATGTTCCTGGTCCATCTGTACATGTCGATGTTTGCCATTAAGGGCTCTATCCGGAGCATGATAACCGGATATAAACCAAGAGAAGAGGTTGAAATTCTCCACAGCCGGTATAAAATATCCGAATAAAATTTGATAGAAAGTCCCTGCTGATCCCTGAACATCAAACTGTCCGG
>CAZPXI010000535.1:0-1824 GCA_964590715.1 uncultured Desulfobulbus sp. | reverse complement strand
TATAAAGGATATTTCCATGGACTGTTTCTCCCGGCTTCACCGCCATGAATTCGGTGGTGTGGCCATTTATATTGATCCCATGTGTCCGGACTGGTTTGTGCCGTCAAGCCGGACTGATGTGTTGCTCTCCTGCCTGCAGAAAGAGACGACCACGGAGTTGGGGCTCAATCGTTTTTGCCTGGAGCAGGGCGTTGGTTATGATGAGGCCGGAGCTGATTACCAGCAGCTTACCGGCTTGCTCTCTTCCCGGGAGCCCCAACCCTACCCCGGGCGCAGTCATAGTTTACAGCTCAGCGCACCAAAGGAGTTGTGGTTTCATGTAACCGATACCTGCAACCTGGCCTGTCGTCACTGCCTGTTTGCAGCCTCTCCGGCAAAAAAAGATACCCTGGACCGGGATGTTTTGTTTGCTGCCATTGAAGAAGGTGCGGCCCTTGGCTGCCGCCTCTTTTATTTTACCGGCGGCGAACCCTTTGTTTACCCTGAGTTTACCGAAGTCCTGGTCCATGTTCAGGCCCAGGCTTCCGACGTCCATGTGGTGGTGCTGACCAATGGGCTGTTGTTGAAAGAACAGCTAAACGGCCTAAAGCAGCTTGATCCCGATCGTCTCCATCTCCAGGTCAGCCTGGATGGACTTAAAGAGGCCCATGACGGGTTGCGGGGATCGGGAACCTTTGCCGCACTTAAAGAAAACCTCACTGCCGTCCGGGACTGGGGCTTAAGCCTGACTCTTTCCGTGGCCGTCAATCAGGCCAATGCGGACCAGCTGCCCGAGATAGCCCGGCAGGCAAAGAAGATGGGGGCAAGCGGCATTCATTTCATGTTTCATTTCATCCGTGGCAAGGGTGAAGAGACTCAATTCGTTGATCCGGAACAGTTGCTGTCTCCAATTCTTGAGACAGCCGCCGTCTGCCGGGAACTGGATCTGCAGATAGATAACCTGGAGGGATTGAAATCCCAGGTTTTTACCCTGCCCGGTACCCGGCATGATCTGAGTAATATGGGATGGGAGTCGATGGCTGTTGGCCCGGATGGAAAAATATACCCTTCACCGGCCCTGGTGCGGATAGATGAACTTGTCTGCGGAAATGTTGAAAACGGTCTGGGCAGGGTGTTTGCAGAGAGCGCGGTGCTGACGAAGATCAGGAGCAGTTCACTGATCGATGCTCCCGACTGGCAGGAGAAATCTTTCGGACTTTTGACCGGCGGCGGCGATCCGGATCACTCCTGGGTGACCGGCGGCGGCTTTGTCGGCCATGATCCGTACCTCCCCCTGTATGAACAGTTGATGCTGGCCCTGATCGTTGAACAGGCAAAAAAATATCCTGATCAGGGCATGTTTCGCCTGCGGATGGGCGATGTCCGTTACGACTGCCCGCAGGAAGAGGGGAGTGAGGTTGTCCTCACCCACTGTAATTGCGTTGTTTCACTCTCGGGAGCCGACGGTCACAGCTCGGTGCGTGAGTTTTACGCTCTGGCGGCCAGGGCGGCGAATATGGATATTGTTAATCCCATGGCGCCCGCAGGCGAGCAGGACGGGTTTATTCCGCTGGTCGCAAAAGAACGCTCCTACGGCTGCGGCAGTCCGGTCAAGGATGCCGCTCCCGCAGTCGGCGAGACGTTGATTGATCTCGGCTCCGGCAGCGGGGTTGAGTGTTTTCTTGCTGCTAAAGAGGTTGGGCCCGGCGGCCGGGTCATCGGGGTTGATATGACCGATGATATGCTGGCCCTGGCCGAGTCCTCTAAAAGGGAAGTTGTTGATGAGCTTGGTTTTGATACGGTTGAGTTCCGCAAGGGCTTTCTTGAGGACATTCCGGTTGAGGA
>CAZPXI010000534.1:0-1840 GCA_964590715.1 uncultured Desulfobulbus sp. | reverse complement strand
GGAATACGTTCTGGAAAAAAAAGAGTAAACCGCGTATACATGGGTGTTGGTTAAGCGAACCCTGAGACCTGCCCGTGAAGGAGAAAATTATGCACAATAAGGTGGATAGATATAGAACATGCTAGGATGGTTTAAAAAGAAATTTTCCAAAAAGGAACAGGAAGAGGTCTCGGAACAGATTCTGCCCGATGAAATAGTTGAGGAGCAGGCACTAGAGGAAGAGACCGCTCCTGTTGTTTCACCAGAGCCGGAAGCGGACACCCCTTCTGTAGAAATTCCGGAAGAAAATGAGCCGGTTGCAGAGCCGGTTGCCGTCGAGGAAGAGGAGGCGACGGATGTTGAACCTCCTGCTCCTGAGGATGAAATAGAGGCTGAAGAACCTGTTGAAGAAGACGGTGCACAGTCCGATCAGACAGTGGATGAGCAGCCGGTCGATGAGCAGCCGGCTGCGGTAGATCAATCTGAACAACCCTCCGGTAAGTCTTTATTTCAGCGTCTGCAGGAACGACTGGGCAAAACCAGGCATGGGCTGCTGCACCGGCTTGATTCCATCTTTCTCGGCAAAAAACAGATTGATGAAGAGCTGCTTGACGAACTGGAGGAGGTTTTGATCACCTCCGATCTCGGGGTCGCAACCACCCAGGAACTGCTTGATACGGCCAGAAAACAGGTGAGACGGAATGAACTGAGTGATCCACAGGCCCTCAAGGGTGTTCTGCGTGAGAAGATTCTTTCCTTTCTCAAACAATCGGATCAGGCCGCCGAGCTGGTCATGCCGGATTCCGGCCCCTTTGTGATCATGGTGGTTGGCGTCAACGGGGTCGGCAAGACCACGACCATTGGCAAGGTAGCCCATAAATTCAAACAGTCCGGCCAGTCCGTATTGCTCATTGCCGCTGATACGTTCCGGGCCGCCGCCATTGATCAGCTCAAGATATGGGGAGAGCGGGTCGGGGTTGAAGTTGTTGCCTCCGAGCCGGGATCCGATCCTTCTTCGGTCGTTTTTGACGGCCTGTCGTACGGGGTAAGCAATGATTTTGATGTGATTATGATTGATACGGCTGGGCGTCTTCATACCAGTGTCAACCTGATGGAAGAGTTAAAGAAAATCAAGCGGGTGATCGGCAAGAAGTTTGCAGGGGCGCCTCATGAGGTTCTGCTGGTTCTTGATGCAACCACCGGCCAGAACGGTATTTCCCAGGCAAAACTCTTTTATGAGACTGTCGGGGTCAGCGGCCTTGCTCTGACCAAACTTGACGGCACCGCAAAAGGGGGAATTGTCGCCAACATCTGCCGCGAGTTGAGTATTCCTGTCCGTTTTATCGGTATCGGCGAGCAGATGGACGATCTTCGGGATTTCAACGCCGAAGAGTTTGTCGATGCCCTGTTTGCCGATGAGGGCGGGGCGTCTGCGTAACTCCCGCTGTTACGAGGAATCTGCCCGGAAACCTGAGCCCGAAACTCTGAACTCTGAACTAAATTCTCTTCCTGATGGAATATCGACAACATAATCAACCCGGCTGCGGCGGCTGTCTGCTTATGGTCGGCCTGTTGCTGCTGGTGACAGGTGGCGCTCCCGCACTTTTTAATTTTTTAGGCTTTCTCTTTTTTTCCGGGCTGCTCGGATTTTTTCTCCTGGTGGCCGTTTTTTTTGGCTTTTCCTACTATGTTCAGCACCGGGTCTCCACTTACGAGGCCACCCAGACCGAAACCCATAAACGGTTTGTCTACCTGCTGGTCCATATCCTGGTAAAAATCGCCCAGGCTGATGGTCATTTTTCTAAAGCGGAACTGGCGACCATGACCAACTTTTTTCAGTACAGCCTGAACTATGACCAGG
>CAZPXI010000533.1:0-1840 GCA_964590715.1 uncultured Desulfobulbus sp. | reverse complement strand
CTGCTGATTGCCTTGAAATGGCATTCCTCTTCACAGGCTCCGCAGCCGGTACACAGCTCTTCATCAACCAAGGCCACCTGTTCGCCTCGGAACATGGTTTCAACGTCTATGGCCAGGGTCCGAAGCCCAAGGCAGTCTTCAGGCCGGCAGTTGCAGATAGCTCCGATAAACGGAGTCATCATGGTCCAGATGGTATGTACCGCGCCATCCTTTTCCAGCTCTTCCATCTGCGTAATCGCCTCGGCCGGGGTCAGTGATTCCAGCCCCTGATTCTGGGCAAGACCGAAGTACCCCATATCTAGATCCTTGTACCAGGCATCGGGTGAATAGCTGACCGAATAACAACAGCGATTCTCTTTTTTTAAGGAGGCCCAGCGGCAGGCACAGGGCAGGCGGACCACTGTGGCGGCTTTACCCACCAGTTCCCGGATATCCTCCATGGTAACAACCTGACCGAAATGCTCCACCTTGGCCTTGTCGACAATCTGGTTTATCAGCCGGGCCGGCAGTCGTTTCTTTTTACCAAACAGGGTTTCCAGGCGGCCAATGGTGACTACCCCATCTTCGATGGTGGATGTGAAAAAATCGTTGATATACTGTCGACGGGCAAGATCGCTCATGAGATCTTTGCCGTAATTGTCAGCATTTTTAAACCACACCTTACCGTCGCCATGTTGAGTGCAGAATTCACACATACTCGCCCCTGTTCTCTGTTAGGGTTTTTGAAAGGATTTCTTGCTGCAGGGGATGCCGTTCATGTAAATCCCTTCAAGGGAAGAAAGCTTTCCCGGCAGCATGGCCGGGGTGGCCCTGAAAGCAATGAAATGAGCCGCTTGCCCTGTGGTGATGGAACCTGGGGTTTCCAGTCCGAGCAACTGGGCACCGTGGGCGGTGGCGCACTGGATCGCCTCGGAAAGGGAATAGCCCGCCTGCATGATAAGTTTCAGCTCTTCAACCAGCGACTCACCGTGGAGCACACCCCTGCAGCCTGCATCTGTTCCCAGGGCAATCCTTACCCCATACTGCTTTGCACGAGATATCTGCTCCAGCTGGTGATGGAGATTTTTTTTAACAACCCCTCTGTCGATGCTGGGGTCCGACTGATCAGTCTTCTCGGCAAAGGCTTTCATGGTGCAGGCTGTCGGTACCCAGGTAATTTGCCTCTCGGCCATGATCTCAAGGTTTTCCCTACCCATGAAAAAACCGTGTTCTATGGAGTCGCAGCCCGCCTCCAGGGCCAACCGGACCGGAAGTTTCCCATTGGCATGAACCATGATTTTTTTTCTCTTTTGACGGGCATGAACAACAAAATCCTTGAGTTCGTCCAGGGTGAATTGCGGTGCTGTTTCCCGCCCGAAAATTTTAAGACTGTTGAGACCGGACTGGACCAGTTTGATGTGGTCAATTGGCTCGTTATCGGGAAAAAAGGAGTCGGCAGCTCTCGAGTTTTTTTCAAAGGGACGACCGATCAGGCTGCCGTAGCGGTCTTTTTTATGCCATGCCCGTCCGGCGACTTTGAGAATGACGCCATTTTTATTGATTGCCGCAGGATTATTTTTATAATGCAGCGCATGCCCTCTGTTGTCGCCTCCATCACGCACGGCAAGGATACCGTGGCAAAAGTGATGGTGGAGATGGTCGGTAATGCGGGTCGAAACAGTTTTAAAGTCCGGCCTGCCACGATCCTGCCTGGTTTGCGGATCAGCGCAGCCGGACATGGAGAGGTGTACGTGGCAGTCGACAAAAGGAGGCAGGATGGTGCAGGAAGAGAGGTCCGTTACTGTGTCCGGATCTGGAGCATCTCCCTCTTTGAAAGGGGATATGCGGGTAAAGGCACCAT
>CAZPXI010000532.1:0-1840 GCA_964590715.1 uncultured Desulfobulbus sp. | reverse complement strand
GATAACCTCCAGTTTTTTAAGATCAAGCTCGGCCTGGATGCCATGGACACCTTTCTCGGCAGGGTCGAGAATCCCCAGCAAAATCTGCCCTGCGTCCATATCGGCGGCACCAACGGCAAGGGGTCCGTCGGCGCCACCCTGCTCTCGATTTTAACCGAGGCCGGCCACAAAGTCGGGCTCTACACCTCCCCTCACCTCAGTTCGGTACGCGAACGATTCCGAATCGGCAACAGTTTTATTCCCGAACAGGATTTCGCCCGCCTGGCCACCAAAATCGCCGAGGTACTCGGCCAAGACCAGATCACCTATTTCGAGTTCACCACCACCCTGGCCCTGCTCTGGTTTGCAGAACACAAGGTTGACCTGGCCCTGATGGAGGTCGGCATGGGTGGCAGACTTGATGCCACCAACGTGATTGACCCGCTGGTTTCAGTTATCACCAACGTCAGCATGGACCACGAACAATACCTCGGTAATACCCTGGCTGAGGTTGCCGGGGAAAAGGCAGGGATCATCAAACCCGGGATTCCAGTCGTTTCCGGTGCAGCCGATGATGTTTCCCGGCAGGTTATTATCGACAGGTGTAAGGAATTGGACAGCCCGCTGCACCTGCTGGATAAAGATTTTTCCGGAGAGCGGGCTGAAAATCATTGGACTTACACTGGGCTGGGTCACCGAAGTCAGGCCGGTCTGCCCCTGGCCATGAAGGGCAGCTACCAGGTCGGCAATGCAAGTATTGCCCTGGCAACTCTCGAACTTTTGCAGAAGCACAATGTTCACGTCACAGATCAACAGATACGGGCCGGGCTCTCCAGTACCCGCTGGCCCGGCCGCCTGGAAGAATTCCGGCTGAACGCCGGACAGCTGAACTCCGACGCTTCCGACAAAGCCGACAGTCGTCACTTTCTGCTTGACGGCGCCCATAATCCGGCCGGGGTCAAGGCCCTGCAACTGGCCCTTGAACAGGAATTTTCGTACAACCGGCTGATTCTGGTCTGGGGCGCCATGTCGGATAAGGATATATCAACCACTCTGGAGACCATCGCCCCAATGGCCGACCATATCCTGTTCACCCGCCCGGAATCCGAACGTTCCGCCATGCCCGAGGATCTGATGAACTGCCTGCCTGAAACGATGATCGACCGGGCGGAATCTGTGGCAAGTGTGGAAAAAGCTCTGCAGATTGCCGCAGAACGGGCAACAGGAGATGATCTTATTTGTGTAGCCGGATCACTCTACCTTGTGGGCCGGGCCAGACAGATCCTGCTTGGGGAGCTGGTGTAGCCGTGCGTGATGATTATCTCTCCATCGGCGGCCCGGACGAAGACTCTATCCGGGCTGAACGAAACAAGGCCCGCGCCCTGCGCAAGACCCGCTGGTGGCAGCAGAAAACCAGCTCCGGTAAATGCTATTACTGTGATAAAAAAGTCGAATTTAAAAACCTGACCATGGATCACATCATCCCCCTGTCCCGCGGCGGCCGATCCACCAAGGACAACCTTGTCCCCTGCTGCAAGACGTGCAATACAAAAAAGAAGAACGCACTCCCGGTGGAATGGGCGGAATACATGGATGGACTTGAAGCAAAAAAAACGCCTTAAATCAATACGCAAAACCATTTCCAGGATCCAGTCCCCAGCAAATACCTCTATTCTCCCGACCAGTATAAAACATCAAACCGGTTTCCACTAAAGAACCCTTGAAAAAAAGAACCCGGCCGGGTAAGTTGTGCCATCCTTTTTCGGATAATTCCCGCGTGTGGGCGGGTAGCTCAGCTGGATAGAGTACTGGCCTCCGAAGCCAGGGGTCGCGGGTTCGAATCCCGCCTCGCCCACCAGTT
>CAZPXI010000531.1:0-1842 GCA_964590715.1 uncultured Desulfobulbus sp. | reverse complement strand
CTTTCTTCCTTGCCTTCGCTGCCGCTTGGCCAGGCCCGGCAGCGAATTGTCCAAAGCCTTACACCCCTGTCCCCGGAGACGGTGAGCCTTAATCGGGCTCTGGGCCGTCTCCCGGTGCAGTCCATCAAAAGTACCCTCCCCAAGCCTTCCTTTGATCAGTCAACCCGTGACGGTTATGCCGTCGGCGAGCCTGAAAAGGCTGCAACTGAACATGTTGCGTTTGTTCTGGTGGCTGAAGTTGCGGCCGGTTCCTCTGCCGCGGTTTCCGTCCGTCCCGGCGAAGCCGTTCGTATTATGACCGGTGCCCAGGTACCGGCCGGTTGCGGGCGGGTGGTGCCGTTTGAAGTCTGCCGGGAAGAGCACGATCAGGTTCTTATCCCTGTCCGTGCCCTGTCCGAGGCCAATAGCTTTATCCGCCGCCGCGGGCAGGATATGCCCGCAGGCAGAGTGATTGCCGGTAAAGGGGTACGATTATCGGCAGACCATCTTCTTTTGCTGGCGGAAAATAAACAGACCGTGGTAGACGTGCACCGTCGGCCCGGGGTTACGGTTCTCTGTACCGGCAGCGAGCTGGTCTATCCTGGCCAGGAAATGCGTCAGGGCCAGAAAATCTCCGGCAATGGGGTGTTGCTGCAGGCCCTTCTCCAGGAGAGCGGAAGTGAGGTTCTGCGGGTGAGAACCGTTTCCGATGGTGTTGCCGATATTATCGCAGCACTTGAGAAGATGCTTGCGCTCCAGCCTGACATGATCCTGACCACCGGTGGTATGGGCCCCGGAAAATTTGATCTTCTTGAGCAGGTTTTTACCCGTCTCGGCGGTGAGATCCTCTATAACAGCCTTCAGGTTCGGCCGGGAAAATCAACCCTGTACGGCAAGCTGTCCGGGGTGCCGCTTTTTGGGCTGCCCGGGCCGCCGCCTGCGGTCCGATTGCTCTTCCATGAGCTTGTCGCCCCCGGCCTTGGCAGGCTGCAAGGCATGCAGCATCCTCAGGGTTCGCTTGTCAGGGCACGTCTGCTCGAACCGATTTCCTCCGGGAAGAGCAATCACCTGAGCCTTAAAGGTGGTGTGGCCGTTGTGCAGGAGAGTACGCTCTGTGTTCGTTCTGCAGGACGTCAGGACGGGATCAACGCTGTTGTTCATCTCGGCGGGAAGAGGGCCTCGTTTGTCGCCGGTGACATCGTTTCCGTTCGTCTGCTCCCATCATTTTCATCAACTTCCTGAAGCTCGGTCACCGAAACCTGTTCACCGCCTTTGGCAGTCGGGGCAGAAAAATGTTGCCCGGCCTCCAATAACTTTTTTTCTGATGGTTTGGCCGCAGACCGGACAAGGAGTGTCGGCCCGGCCATACACTGCCAGCTGGAGTTGAAAATACCCTGCTGAACCGCTGCTGCCGATAAAGTCCGAGATTGTGCTCCCTCCGGCCTCGATAGCCCGGGTCAGTATCTCCCGGCAGGTGGAGATGATGGCGTGCCAGTCCTCTGCCGAAATCCGGTTCACCGGTGTTTGCGGGTGGATTCCGGCGGCAAAGAGAGTTTCATTGGCGTAGATGTTGCCGACACCTGCAATCAGGCGGCTGTCCATGAGAAAGTTTTTAACCGGCTGCCGCCGTTTTACCGCCATCTGCTGCAGAGCGGCCGGGGTAAAACCATCGCTGAACGGTTCAATTCCTTTGGTCGCAGAAAACTGTTCTTCCAACTCGGCCGCCTGTCCGGCAGGCCAGACCAGGATGACGCCAAATCTGCGGCTGTCATTAAAGCGCATCTCCATACCGTTTTCAAAGAGCAGTCTGAGGTGATCATGCCTGGCCCTTGGTTCTGCCTGGTCAAATAGGCCGATCTTTCC
>CAZPXI010000530.1:0-1844 GCA_964590715.1 uncultured Desulfobulbus sp. | reverse complement strand
CAAAAGTCAATCCTGGGCCTTGACCGGAGGCTCTTTGGCCTTTTCTCTTGTCAGTCCGGGCCGCTGTCCTGAAGGATTCATGCAGCATGTCATAATGATGGATCCTGCCTGTGCTGAATTTTCATTGGGTCTGTTTGATGTTCAGCGTGATTTTTCCATGTGTTGCCGTCGGAGTTCGGTTTTATATTTTCCTGCGCTGACCGTATCTGGTACTGCAAAAAATATATCACTGCGATCGGTTACCGCCGTTTTCCTGTTTTGACGCGGTTGGCCAGAGTTCGTTCAATGGCATTGAGCACATTGTCCAGCTGTTGACCGATATCTTCGGCAAGAAATCGTAAAACAAAATAACCGTTTTCCTGAAGGAGTTGATCTTTACGGCGATCCCGGCGATAGGCATCTGCATCGTCCAGATGCTGGCTGCCGTCAATTTCAATTGCTATCCGTGCATCACGGTCAAGCAGGTCAACCTCCATTTTTCCCAGGCCGTCAAAGGGTATGGGTAGTTCCGCGTTGAGCTGAAAACGTCCGGCCGTATGCTGCATTGAGGCCAGTCGTTTGAATAAAAAAGCTTCGCTGGCACTGCGGGCTCTGGAGACATTTTGTTCTCCGCCGGACAACTCATGGGCAGCGTTGCGAAAGAGAGAGGCCAGAGGCTTGTCCACGCCGTCACGAATCAATCGGCGGAGGCTTGCGCTGTAGTTTTGTTTCCAAAGAGGATTGGCCGGCAGCGCTACTTCAGCCGGCCAGCCCGGGAGGCTGCCGGCTGGAAGTTGTACGGAGTAGCCGATTGCCTCGTAGCCCCGGCAGCGTCGATCAAACATCCTGGCAAGCATCGGGATGTCAAGATCGGCGTAATCGTAGATCCGGACTTCACGTTTGCTATCATAAAGGCGATGCAGTCGACCGGCGTACTGAGCAATGATACCTTTCCAGGAAACCGGCAGGGTTAAAAACAGGGTGTCAAGGCGTTCGTCATCAAACCCTTCTCCGAGGTAGCGACCGGTGGCCAGCAAGACCCGTTCTTCGTTCTCGGGGATATCCCGCAGACTTTTCAGTGCGGTACGGAGTTTTTTGCGGCCCAGTCCCCCCTGCAGAATAATGAGGTGGTTGACTTTACCGGTGAGCTGTTCGGCCAGGAGTTGCAGGTGAAAGGTACGCTCGGTGAGTACCACCGGGGACCTTCCCTCCTTCACTGCGGCCAGCACATCTTTGCAGATCACAGCATTGCGGGTCTTGTCTCCGGCTAATTCACGATAGAGCTGCTGCAGTTGTTGCCGGGCATCCTCTTCATCTTTTCCGGACGGGACGAAACCGGTTGGTCGGACAATCACCGTGTGGTTGAACGGCCTGGCTTCGGCCTCCTGTTTTGCCTCCACCGTATGCCGGACCGGGCCGCACTGCATAAAGATAATGGGATGGTGTCCGTCTTTGCGGATCACGGTTGCCGAGAGTCCGGTAATGAACTTTGCCTTTGCCCTGCGGACAACGAGTTCAAAACCGGTGGCCGGGATGTGATGACATTCATCCACGACCAGATGGCCGTAATCCGCAACCAGATCGTTGACAACCTTTTTGCGGACCAGACTCTGAATAATCGCCACATCCAGTTGGCCGGTCACATGTTTCCGGCCTCCTCCGATCCGGCCGATATTGTCTTTGTTCTGCCCAAGAAATGAGGACAGTCGTTCGATCCACTGTTCAAGGAGCTGCTTGCGGTGGACAAGAATCAGGGTGTTCACACCACGTTCGGCAATGAGCCAGGCGGCAAGCACTGTTTTGCCAAAGGCTGTGGTGGCGGACAGGACACCGGTATCGTGGGCGGCCATGGCTCGGGCCGCCGT
>CAZPXI010000529.1:0-1851 GCA_964590715.1 uncultured Desulfobulbus sp. | reverse complement strand
CCAGAAAGGCTTCCCGTTCTTGGTCAGCCTGACTTTGAGAACAAAATAGTCGCCCTTCTTGATTTTAGAGGCCATAAACACGTCTTTGCCGTCGATCTCAGCCCAGGATCCCTTGACCTTGATTTTTTCTCCCCGTTTGATGCCAATGGAATCACCGAGAAACCATTTTGGACCGACATGGACCATGATTTTATCGCCGTCACCATCCTTGATAATTATGGCCACCCCGGGCGACATCCCCTTCATGGGGACAACGGTGGTGACCTTCTGCACATACCCCTTCAGCTTGTCCAGCTCCGAGGCCTGATACAACTTATTGTAAACACCGTCCTCTTCCCAGCCGCCCATATCTTTTGCCACCGCAAATGAACTCATCAGACAGAACAGAACGGCGATAACGGCAGGAACAATCCTTTGTGCATTCATCATTCACCTCTACAGTTGACGTTTATCAATAACACGCTTTGTTTTTCCCTCTGAACGTTCCAGGGTTTTGTCTTCCACCAGCTTGACCTGTACCCCGATGCCGAGCTCCGAAGCAAGTCTGGCCTTGATGAGATCCACCATCCGGCGCTGCTTCTTCATCTGGTCAAAGAAAATGGACTCCGTCACCTCCACCAGGACAGTGGCCTTATCGGAATGATTTTCCCGTTCAACAATGATCTGGTAATGAGGTTCCGTCCCGTCAATCTCAAAGAGCACCTTTTCAATTTGCACCGGGAAAACGTTAACGCCTTTGATGATCAGCATATCATCGGTGCGGCCCATCACCCGCTGCATCCGGGTAAAGGTCCGTCCGCAGGGGCATGGTTCGGGAATAAACCGGGTCAGATCGCGGGTCCGGTAGCGGATCATGGGAAAGGCTTCTTTGGTCAGGGTGGTGATCACCAGCTCTCCAACCTCTCCGGGCTCGACCGGTTCCAGGGTTTCAGGATCAATAATTTCCATCAGAAAATGATCTTCATTGATGTGCAGGCCGTTGCACTCCGCACACTCTCCGGCGACTCCGGGGCCCATGACCTCGGAAAGGCCGTAGTTGTCGGTGGCCCTGATGCCGAGTTTTTCATTGATCTCTTTACGCATGGCTTCGGACCAGGGTTCGGCCCCGAACAGACCATATCGCAGGGAGAGCCCGTTGGGGTTGATGCCCATCTCCATCATGGTGTCGGCAATGACCAGGGCATAGGACGGGGTGCAGACCAGGGCAGTGGTCTTGAAATCCTGCATGATCCGGATCTGCCTTTTTGTATTACCGGCCGAGATGGGGATAACCGAAGCCCCGAGTCGTTCCGCCCCGTAATGGAGGCCGAAGCCACCGGTAAACAAGCCGTAGCCGAAGGCGATCTGAATGACATCGTCCTTGGTCACCCCGGCCCCGGTCAGGACCCGGGCCACAAGGTTCGACCAGTTTTTAATGTCATTGCGACTGTAGCCGACCACAGTGGCCAGACCGGTGGTGCCGGAGGAAGAATGCACCCGGACCACATCCCTGAGCGGCACCGCAAAGAGCCCGTAGGGATAGTTGTCACGCAGATCCTGCTTGACCGTGAAGGGAAGCCGCCGCAGGTCGTCCAGTGACTTGATATCGCCAAAATTCAGCTTCAGCTCTTCAAACTTCTTTTTATAAAACGGAACATGGGTTCCCACCCGGTAGAGAGTGGACTGCAAACGTTCCAGCTGCAACTGTTCCAGGTCTTCCCTGGCCATACATTCTTTTTCCGGTTCCCAATACATGATATTTTAGGGGTTAGGGATTAGAGGTTAGGGATTAGGACTTGAGGGCAAGGGGATAGCTCATCCCTGATCCCTTGTCCCTGATCCCTATTCAATTTTCTCACGGCCCAGATAGGC
>CAZPXI010000528.1:0-1866 GCA_964590715.1 uncultured Desulfobulbus sp. | reverse complement strand
TTTCATCCTCGAGATCAAGGTTGAATTTCTTTGCCTCTTTGTTCCAGAAATGATCAATAAAATTTCCCAGATTGGACGAATACATCTGGCTGGCGGTAATGGCTACCCGGCCGGGCAGATTGCCCAGGCCGACGACCTTCACACCTTCGATCTCGACAATCTTGTCGACCTCGGATCCTTCAACATTACCGCCGGTTTCAACCGCCATATCAATAATCACACTGCCCGGAGCCATACCGGCGATCATCGGCCGGTCAATAATCCGCGGGGCCGGACGACCAAAGAGCTGGGCCGTGGTAATCACGATATCGGACTGGGCACAGGCCTTGGCCATGCCCTCTTTCTGCATCTGCATCTGCTCCGGGGTCAGTTCCTTTGCATAGCCGTCCTTGGTCTGCCCGGTTTCACCGAGATCAACCTTGACGAATTTTGCCCCCAGCGACTTGACCTGTTCTTCAACTACCGGCCGGGTATCAAAGGCCTCGACCCGGGCGCCAAGCCTGCGGGCGGTTGCAATGGCCTGGAGACCGGCGACGCCGACCCCGATGATGAAAACCCGGGAAGGCTTGATCGTTCCGGCGGGAGTGGTCATCATCGGAAGAACCTTATCCAACTGATCAGCCCCGATGATCACCGAGGCATACCCCCCCAGGTTGGCCTGTGAGCTGAGCACATCCATTTTCTGGGCAACGGTTGTCCGGGGAATCATCTCCAGGCTGATGGTGGAGACGCCGCTTTCGGTCATCTTATCGACCAGTTCAACTTCGTTGAAAGGATCAAGATAACTTACATGGATACATCCCCTGCGCATCAACTCGATTTCCTCGAGGGGAGGTTTGCGCAACCGTAAAACAATATCCGCCGTCTTCAGCATATCTTCACGGGATGTCCCGATTTTTGCCCCGATCTCGGTGTATGCAGAGTCCTCATAGCGGCAGGCCTGGCCGAGACCGGTTTCGATCTCAAGCTCGGCACCAAGCTTGACCAGCTTCTCCGCAGTCGGCGGTATCAGAGGAACTCGTGTTTCCCCCTCATGGGTTTCTTTCATGACCGCAATTTTCATAAACCAACTCCTTGTTGTGGAATACTGCAGGACAAAACCTGCATGGACATGATGAACGCTTAACGTACATTCAGGAAACAGACAGCTTCCCAAATCATTTTGAACATCACCCCAACCTGACGAACCAAGGCATCAGCACCGGCCGGCGGCTGAATGACGATTCAGATTTTATACATCTTAAACCATTAAATTGTCAACCTAAATTGAAGGCTTTTCACTGACACCCGGCTGATTCATTCAAGTTTCGACAATAACCGTTTATGAATGTCATCAAAGCCACCGTTGGAGAGAATAGCTATGATATCGCCCGATTGGGAGCGATCAACGAGAAATTCAAGGATGGTTTCCGTATCTGGAAAATAATGGGCGTTAATGTGTCGACTGCAGAGATCCTGCACCAGGCGAGCGGAGGAAAACTGCTCGGAACTCGGTACATCGGCAAGAGGGACATGCTCGCGAACAACGACCAGATCACTACCGTTAAAAGAGTCTGCGTACCGCTCCTGGAATATAGCCCGGCGGCTGGAGTTGGTTCGGGGCTCAAAAACAACAATCAGTCGCCTCTGGGGCCAGGCAAGACGCAGGGCGCGCACCGTTTCACGAACCGCGGTGGGGTGGTGGGCAAAGTCGTCAATCACGGTGATGTCGTTTACCTCACCCCGGATCTGCTGGCGTCGCTTGACCCCTTCAAAGGTGGCAAGCCCGTTTTGGATGTCCGCCACTGAAAAACCGAGATGATCCATCAGGGCCACGACCGCTGTTCCGTTGAGTCCATTATGCAGACCCGGCAGCGGCAGAGTGAA
>CAZPXI010000527.1:0-1869 GCA_964590715.1 uncultured Desulfobulbus sp. | reverse complement strand
ATGATTAAAGTCAGATTCTGGGGTGTACGGGGATCAATTCCCTGTCCCGGCCCTCAAACCATGAAATACGGAGGAAATACGGCGTGCATCGAACTTCGTTTTCCCGAGGTAAATCGACATATTATCATTGACGCCGGTTCAGGCATCCGTGAGCTGGCCGGGCACATGATGGCCAATGATCTGGCCAACGGTTCGATTTCCACTGAAATTTATCTGTCCCATACCCACTGGGATCATATCATGGGATTTCCGTTTTTTATTCCTGCCTATATTCCGGGGACCAGCATTAAGGTTTTCGGGCCTGTGACCTATGAGGATGATCCCCTGGAAGAGGTGGTCGGCGGACAGATGAAGTATCGCTATTTTCCGGTCAACATGGGGGAACTTGCCGCCTCTGTTGAGTATGAACGTCTGAAAGAGGATCCACACATAGATCTCGGTGACGGTATTATTCTTTCCACCACCATTATTAACCACCCCATAACAGCCCTTGGCTATCGGTTTTCTTTTCGAGGCTCGGTGTTCTGTACGGCCTATGATACCGAACCGTTCCGGAATCTGTTCGTCACTGATCCCGATGACCCGTCGTACGATGAGCTGATGGCCCACGAAGGAGATCTTGCGGCCCGGGAGCAGAATCAGGTTCTGGAGGACTTTTTCGCCGGTGCCGACCTGCTGGTGCATGATGCCCAGTACACCGAAGAGGAGTATCTGGCCGGCAAGGTGGACTGGGGCCATACGCCGATTGAACATGCTATTGATTCGGCGCGCAGGGCGGGGGTCAAGCGCCTTGCCCTTTTTCACCATGACCCGGACCGCAGTGACGAGCAGCTGGATAGCATGAGTGAGGAATACGGCTGTAATGGTGATGGAGGGGATACGGAGATTTTTTTCGCCCGCGAGGGCATGGAGATTGAGCTGTAGCTGATGTTCGGCTGTGTTCAATCGTCAAAACAGTGCAGGACCATCATATGGAAGTTGTCACACTCAACTGTAGAGGGCTTGCCTGCCCGCAACCGGTCATTCTAACAAAAGAGGCCCTGGAGCAGGGGGCTGTGCGGATAGAGGTGATTGTCGATAACGAGGCCTCTAAGGATAATATCACCCGTTTTGCCCGCAGCCGAAGCTGTGCGGTAGAGTGGCACGCCCTTGAGCAGGGATCTTTTCAGTTGATCCTGCAGGCCGGGGAGCCCCCGCCTGCGCAATCCTTTGATCCGGCGGACTATACCTGCCCCGTCAGCCCGGGCAGCGGTTTGGTGTATGTAATTTCTTCCGATTGTATGGGCCGCGGCAGTGATGAGCTGGGCTGGGCTTTGTTGCAGACCTATCTCCGGACCATTGTAGAGGTCGAGCCGCTGCCGGTTAAAATTCTTTTTTATAACGGCGGCGTCAAACTGGTAACCGAGGGCTCCGGGGCCCTGGATGCGCTTCAACAGTTACAGGCCGACGGTGTTGAGATCCTGGTCTGTGGGACCTGCCTGGATTTCTTTCAGCTTAAATCAGCCATTCAGGTGGGCCACATTTCAAATATGCACGAGATAATGACGGCCATGAGTGAGGCCGATAAGGTGGTGAGTCCTTTGTGATGGAACAAACAGTCCGGTTGACGATTTTCGTCGGCTTCCGACGCTCTTGCCTCAATTCCCTTTCCTTTTTTCCTTTGGAGTCGAAAATGCGCATATTGCGTAGAGTATTCAGCTTATTGATCATAGTTTCGTTAACAACTTCCACCGCATGGGCAAATATCAAACCGGTGGAGTTTGATGCAGCCAGAAACCGGCTCATTGCCTACATGCTCAGTCATCAACTGCCGGCCCAGCATTACAGCCATGTTCCGTTTGATGACGAGCTGTCAAAAAAGGCATTTGA
>CAZPXI010000526.1:0-1870 GCA_964590715.1 uncultured Desulfobulbus sp. | reverse complement strand
GTACCGGATAAGGTATTTTTAATACAACGAGTAGCATTACCTGTATGTATAAGCGATTTTATGGTTTTACCCGTCAGCCTTTTGATCTGAATCCGGATCCGGAAAGGGTTTTCATGAGTGAAACCCACAGAGAGGGGTTGGCCATCCTGAAGTATGGGGTTGTCGCAAAAAAAGGATTTCTTGTTTTAACCGGCCCGGTCGGAACCGGGAAGACAACCCTTTTGCAGGCCCTGACCCATTCTCTGGAGGGGAATATCCATTGCTGCCTGCTGACGAATCCTACTCTGTCCCGGGATGAATTTTTTGCTTTTCTCGCCCACCAGTATGGGCTCCCATGGCAGGAAAACAAGGCACTGTTTCTGATTGAGTTCGCCGGGTTTTTAAAGGTGTGCAGCAGTAAAAACGAACAGGTTCTGCTCATTGTTGATGAGGCCCATGTCATTCCGGTGGATCTGCTTGAGGAGATCAGGTTGCTGTCGAATCAGGATACCTCCGGTGGAGATGTGTTTTCTATTTTTCTTGTCGGCCAGCCTGAGCTCAACAGCCACTTAAGCAATGAACGCCTTCTACCCCTGCGACAACGAATCGGTATCCGGTTTCATCTTGATCTCTTTACCCGGGATGTTACTGTCCAGTATGTTGTCTATCGGCTGCGGACCGCCGGGGCCAAGCATTTAGATATTTTTACAGATGAGGCCCTGACCCTTATTCATAAGGTAAGCAAGGGGACGCCCCGGCTTATTAACATTGTCTGTGACCATGCCCTGTTAACCGGATTTGCCGACAATAAAGCAACGATTGATGCCGATATGATCCGGGAGTGTGTCGATGAGCTGCATTTTCCGGGCGAGAACAATCCTTTGCCGGTGGCGATAGAACAGAAAAAACATACCTGGGGTTATTGGCTGTTCCTGTTCATACTTGTTGGTGGTTTGCTGGCACTCGGCTTGATCTTACTGGAAGTGCTGCCCTTTGAGGATATCTATTCACCCTTGAGGGATGTGTTGCCGAAAGACTGGTTGCAGTGGCTGCATAATTTTTATGAGAATATCGGAGGATAGTTGTGGGTAAGGTTTCTAAGGCCCTGGATAAGGCATCACAGACAGATATTTCCCCGGCCCCGCCTGCGGATAAACCGCAGGCCGGAGTGCAGGAAAAAACTGTGTCTTCGCCACCATCTGAGATTCGGGAAATTCAAAAAGGCTCAAAAACAGCGGTTCCTGCTTCTGGATCCTGGGACGAACGGTTAAGTCTGGCCACGACAACCAGCGGGCCTGTGGCGGAGAGTTTTCGAACCCTGCGGACACGAATCCTCCATCCTGCCGACGGTAAGGTGCCGAAAAGTTTACTGGTAACCAGTGCTACTCCTGGAGAAGGAAAAAGTTTTGTCTGCGCAAATCTTGGCATTGCCCTGGCCCAGGGAATCGATACTTACAGCCTGATGGTGGATTGCGACCTGAGAAAACCAGCTCTCCATCGATTGTTCGGGTTGTCGGTTGAACGGGGACTGGTTAATCATTTACGTGACGGTGACGACTTGGCGCAGATGATAGTTCCCTCGGGTATGGAAACACTTTCTCTGCTGCCGGCAGGTCCGCCTCCGGTTAATCCGGCCGAACTCCTTGGCTCGGCAAATATGACCCGGCTGGTGGATGAGTTGGAGAGCCGCTATGATGATCGTATCATCTTGTTGGACAGTCCTCCCCTGCAGGCAGCGTCGGAAACCGCTATCCTTGCCCAGCACGTGGACGGTGTCGTATTGGTGGTTCGTTGGGGCGGTAGCCGGCGTGAGCATGTGCAGAAGCTGGTTGAACGCATTGGACGTGAGCGGATTATCGGGGTTGTTTTTAACGCCTATAAAGAAAATGTA
>CAZPXI010000525.1:0-1881 GCA_964590715.1 uncultured Desulfobulbus sp. | reverse complement strand
ACTGTTGACGAAATGCTTGGAGAATTGATCAACCTGAAACGATAGCTCATCTGTCAAAAAAATGGCACTAGGCCGACCTGTCGATTATCGACAGGTCGGCCTTTTTTGTTTTTTTTAAAAAAAACCTCCTTAAACCCGGACGGATAGCGTGACCAGTTGTTTTTGTCTATCCTGGCATTTTCCTTGCAAAGTTCCTTTTGACACAACCACGGCTCAGCATGTACACTATAGAAAATAGAAGCCGGATTCATTCACTTACATGAAGAATTTACTCATCATTTAACAAGGATTACCTCCTTTCGTCAGGAACAGCCACGTGGATATAGCAACATTAATCGGGTTGATCGCCGCCTTTGGCCTTATGCTGATGGCCATTTTGCAGGGCGGCGGACTGGGAATGTTTATCGATGTCGCCTCGATACTTATTGTCTTTGGCGGCACTGCAGGTGTGGCCTTGGTCAACTTCCCTCTCAGCGATGTACTCAGTGCGGTCAATGTTGCCAAGAAAGCCTTTTTGTTCAAGGAAACCAACACCAATCTGCTGGAACAGTTGATGGAATTTGCCAATAAGGCGCGTAAAGAAGGAATTCTTTCACTGCAGGGTTCCATTGACACCATTGATGACGAATTTCTGGTCAAGGCCCTGCAGATGGCTGTTGACGGGCAGGAACCCGATGATCTCAAGGGAATGTTGAATACGGAAATTGATTATATTCAGCAGCGTCATGCCCTGGGAGTGAGTATCTTTGAATCTCTTGGCGGTATATCTCCGGCAATGGGGATGGTCGGTACCCTGATCGGTCTTGTACAGATGTTGCAGAACATGAGTGATCCTTCTTCAATCGGGCCAGCCATGGCTGTTGCATTGCTGACCACCTTTTACGGTGCCGTGCTGGCCAATGTTATCTTCCTTCCCATTGCCGGAAAATTGAAAACCCGCTCAAAAACAGAACTTTTGCAGAAAACCATTATTGTCGAAGGCATGGGATCTATTCTCTCCGGAGAAAACCCCAGAGTCATGGAGCAGAAACTTCATGCCTTTATTGCGCCCAAACTGCGCGAATCCGTCTTTAACAAATAGGACTTGAGCTATGGCTAAACAAGAACCTGAATGTCCGATTGGTGCTCCAATGTGGATGACGACCTTCAGCGATCTAGTCACCCTGCTGCTCACCTTCTTTGTTCTTCTGCTCTCCATGGCCAGCATGGATCCGGTAAAATTCGTCCAGGCCAAGACCTCAATCAAGGATGCCTTTGGCTGGCGAACCACGGCCGCGCCGAAACAGTTCAGTCTGCCGATCATTCCATCGCCGCCGGTCGCCAAATTTAATCCAATTCCCCAGGAGACCGTCAGTAAGTATTATAAACGGATTAAAACCGACATCGAACTGACAAAGCTCAACGAGCAGGTGGAGCTCATTCAAAAAGATAATGACACCATAATCCTGCGCATCAATGATACGGTCCTGTTTGATCCCGGAAAGACCGAGCTGAACCCTTCAAGTTACCCTCTCCTGCGCAAAGTCGCCGACATTATTCGCCCACTGCCCATGCTCATGCGTATTGAAGGACATACCGACAATACTCCGATGCAGGGATCCGGCCTGTCGAACTGGGATATCTCGGTCGGCCGGGCGGTTTCGGTTATGCGTTTTTACAATCGGGGTAAACTGTTTTCAATGGACAGGATGTCGGCGGTCGGCTATGGCCAGACCCGCCCCGTCGTTCCAAATATTTCAAAAGAAAACAAGGCAAAAAACAGACGGGTAGACTTTGTCCTGCGAAGTAATAAGACCACGTATCAGGCAAAAAGTCAGGGCAGCCCAATACCTTTTTAGTAAATATTCGGGTTGCTGCCCATGAATGGCCCGTTTTGATACG
>CAZPXI010000524.1:0-1888 GCA_964590715.1 uncultured Desulfobulbus sp. | reverse complement strand
CTGCGTAATGTTTATGATCCTCAAACCATGAAAGAAAAAGGCTTTACCTATGTCGGGGTTGGGCGGTAGCAGGCTGCTCGCTGAAATTGGGTTGATCCTGTAAGAAACAAAGGATGATGGTTTCGTAAAAACTATAATTCTCTTATTTTTTGTCATTCCCGCGACGGGATGTAGGCGCAGACTCCGATCCGGTAGTTCTGATGCATGTTATGGCTCCCCGCCCCGGGGATGACGGAATCGAAGACTTTTTATGAATCCATCAAGGATAAATAATAATTATACGACGTCGATTTTTCAATAGCACCAGCCCCTGTGAGCTTGATGGCGCGAGTCACCAATGTGCTTTGTGATGAAATAGAACGAATAACTCGTTGATTTTACTGGTATACGAAGCTTAACAGTGTTTTTTCATATGCGCTGTATTATACTGCTCGCATGAATTTTTTTATTGACAGAAAAGAAGAGCTTGAACGGCTTCGCGGTCTTTATGCTTCGGATTCCCAGGGGCAGCTTGCTGTTTTATACGGTAGACGGCGACTTGGCAAAACATGCCTGCTGCGTAGATTTTGTATGAGGCTACCCCACTGTTACTTTATGGCTGACAGGGCCGGTGAGGTTTCTCAGAGGAAATCGCTGGCTATTGCCATGTCCACAGCCCTTGGAGAGCCTTTGCTCGGCTCTGTTTCGTATGATGACTGGTATGCACTTTTTGCCGCTTTTGACCGTTTTCGTCCGCAGAATGAAAAGATAGTCCTGATTCTTGACGAATACCAGTATATTTGCCAGGTACAGCCTGCGTTTTCTTCATATATTCAAAAGTACTGGGATGAGCATTGGAGCAAGAGTAATATATTGCTCATCCTTTGCGGATCCGTGACCTCGATGATGTATCAGGAAACCATGGCACAATCGGCTCCACTCTATGGCAGAGCTAGTGCGCAGCTGCTGCTTCGGCCGCTTCCTTATCAATATATCAAAGACTTCCTGCCGGGTTTTTCGAACAATGAACTGGTACGTTTTTATAGCCTTGGCGGAGGGGTTCCGAGGTATCTTGAGTTGCTGCAGGAATATGCGAGCTTCGCAGATGCATTGGAGTCGCTTGTCCTTCGGCCAACCGGATTGATGTATCAGGAAGCGCGTTACCTGTTGCACGAAGAAATTACATCTCCTCATGTATGCTGGTCGATTCTGCAGGCGCTGGGGACGGGAACCGGCCGTATTTCAGAAATAGCGGGCAGGCTGTCTCTTCCTGCGAATCAGTTGACCCGGTATATGGAGCTGTTGCGCGATTTGCACCTCGTCTACCGCGAAGTTCCGGTGCTGGAGAAGAATCCGAAGCGCTCAAAAAAAGGATTCTACCAGGTTGCTGATCCGTTTCTTCGGCTTTGGTTCGGTTCAATCTACCCCTATGACAGTTTTTTAGAGTTTGGGCAGATGGAAGCCATACGGGAACGTCTTGGACCGTTGATCGAGTCACATGTAGCATTTTGTTTTGAACAGCTCTGCCGCTTTTATGTGCAGAAGAATGCCACCCGATATAATTGTCTGAAAGTTGGCCGGCAGTGGTCCGGTAAATATGAAATTGATGTTGCGGGAGTAGATGCGGACTTGCAGCTCATTTTGGTTGGTGAGTGTAAGTGGAGCCGGAAAAAGGTTGGTCTTTCCGTCTACCGGCAACTGCAGGCCAAGGTGATCGAAAATAGACTGCCCATTGCCCGGAGTTGTAAATATTTGCTTTTCAGCCGTGCCGGTTTTACCGATGAATTAAAAAAGATGGAAAAAACAGACAATGCACTGGAGCTCATACCTTCGGTTTTTTAGTAGTCGTGGACACCATAGCCGTCAAGCTAAGAGGTTTGCTCAACACAAGAACTTCCTCATACCCCCT
>CAZPXI010000523.1:0-1892 GCA_964590715.1 uncultured Desulfobulbus sp. | reverse complement strand
TCTTCCATTTCACTCAATGAGAGCATGGGTTGAAAGAGAGTGTCCGGCTGGTTGAATATCTCCATAGTCGCTCGCAGCCGGGCAATACCTTCCGGCTGTCGATCAACCGGTTCCAGGCCGGATATCTCCTCCGTCGCTGTACCCGTACCCATACTCTCGTCGATGGCTGGTTCCATCTGTATCGGCTGTGGGGACTGTGAATGCGGATGGAGTTGTTCGGCCGTAAAGGGGGCTTGCTTAAAGAGTTTTTCCAGACGCACGCCGGCTGTATCCAGACGTGCCCGCATTTTCTGCATGGCGATCAGGATTCTAAGTGAAAACATTGCCTCATGCAGGACTTCAAGTGCGGATGACCCCTCTTTTTCAACCTCCTGTTCCGGATCACCGATGGCCAGGTCAACTTCCTGCAGCGAGCGTACTTCGCCTTTTTCGGTCAGAAAGATCCCATTTGCGGTGACCTGACCGAGGATTGCGTTATCCGAACCCTGCAGGGTGAACAGGGTGCCGACATTGGAAAGAGATATTGCCCCGACCCCCGCCTCTTTCAGGCTCTGCAGGGAATCAACGCCCTGTTCGTCAGGACGCCAGATGGACAGAGAGTCAAAGATCTGGTCATTTTCATCAATCCACAGGTTGCTGTCGGTGTCGAAAGCAGAAAGATCGGTAAAGCCGTTGCCGGACTCAGGCCCGAACAGTTCCATGCCGTTATTGATGATGCCGTCCTCGTTTTTGTCAAAGGCAAGAAATCCGCAACCGGGCTGCAGTCCGGCAATTTCATCTTCCCGGCCATCACAGTCAAGGTCAAAGAGAAAGGATGTGGCCGAAAAAGCCGGTGGTCCGCCAGTGAAACTCAGGATAAGCGGGTCGAGCAGGTATTGAGCCAGCGCATCGTTTTGGGCGGATAGCTCCAGAGTTTCGATGCTTGAGCGCTGCATGGAAATATCCAGGGAAAAGGATATTTCTCTGCCGTCTTCCGTTGCAACCATACCGCTTGATGAGAAGTAGACCTCTTCTCTTTCATAATGGATCAGCCGGCTGGTGACTGTTGCCTGCATGGGGGTTGGGTTTAGATCTGGTTCTTTTTTGTTGTCGGTGGCGGTAATGCGTATGGGGCGGCCAATGATCTCGCCGGTCAATGCCCGCAATATCTCGTTACCGGATTGCGAACGGTTCAGTTCCATGTCCCCTGTAGGGTCAACAGGGTCGGATTGCTGCTTATGTGCCGGTTTGGATACCGGCTGAAGGGACGGGGTATTGATCAAACTGCGAAAACGGGTACTGAAATGATCGGGTTCAAAAGGGGATGCCTGCTGCTCTGCAGCCAGGCCCAGGGTAAAACTGTTTACTTCCGTGTAAGTTCTTGCTGCATCCATGCCGGTCAACGCCGCAGCAATTTTCATCAGGTCTCCTTCTATTCAAGGTTGCTGGTTTTTGGATATGCTCCTGTTCTTCTGTTTCCGGTATAACGGTTATGCCTGCAGGTGTCTTTTTCTCTTCGGTTGTTGTGCTCTTCCGGTTTACACCTTAATGAAGGGTACCTTGGAATTCAGGAATTTTGTTTAGAAGGATTGGTGGGCGGTGCCCACTCTACAGCGCTAATCACAAAGAGAAATATCTTTTTTCACCACAGGAGGGAAGTCGGCAAGAATGGTGCAGACTATGGAGCGTTTTTTGCGCGGACCGTCAAATTCACAGAAAAAGATATTCTGCCATCTGGAGAGCCCCAATTCGCCATTAATGAGGGGGATGGTTTCCGACGGACCGACCAGGCCGGCCTTGAGGTGCGCATCACCGTTGCCGTCCTGCTGCTCATGCAGCCAGACAACCCAGCGGAATCATTTTTGCCGGCAGATTGACCACATCTGTCTGGACGGAGTCGTCCCAGTTCTCCT
>CAZPXI010000522.1:0-1896 GCA_964590715.1 uncultured Desulfobulbus sp. | reverse complement strand
GAAAATATCAGGCGGCTGGAGGTGGTCGATTACGGGGCCACGGCCCTGTCCAGTATCCGGGCCAATATTGATGTCATGCTTTCAAGTGCAAATTTTCAGGACCTGGTCCGGGCCGGTGATCTGGTGGAAAAGGCACTCTATAAAACCCGGGGCGTGGTTTCGGTGTCACGAACCTGGGACAACGATAAGAGCGTCTACAACCTGGATATCGACCGGGAACGGGCAGCCCTCTACGGCCTGAAAAACGTGGACATCACCTCACAGCTGCAGGCCCTGCTGCGCGGCGCTCTGGTGAGCAGTTTTCCCGCTGCCAACAGCGTTGACTTCGGGGTTCGGGTCTGGCTGCCGGAAGGGCAGCGCGATCGGCTGGAACTTTTGTCCACCATTCTTATCGACACCCCGACAGGTGAAAAAATACCGCTCGGGGCGCTGGCTTCGATCAGTCGTGATTTTGAGCCCGGGGTCATCAGCCGCGAGGGACTCAACTATACGCTTAACGTGTACGGGTTTCGTGAAAAGGCGGCCATCTCCCACATCATGGAGGATTTTGACAAGGCGTTTGCGGGAACGGTTCTGCCCCCATCGGTGACCATGGAGCAGGTGGGTGATATGAAGGAATTCCAGAATTCAGCCGGCCGTATGGTCACCGCCATCGGCTTTGCCGTCATCCTGATTTTCTTTACCCTGATAGCCTTTTTTGATTCGGTGAAGATCTCCCTGATGATCCTGCTCTCAATACCTCTGACCATTATCGGGGCAGCCTGGATGCTGTTGTCGCTCAACTATCACGTTTCCATGCCGGCAATGATGGGCTTCATCCTGCTTTCGGGTATCATCGTCAACAATGCCATTTTACTGATTCATTTTGCCCGGGAAAAGATGGATGAAGGGATGGCCAAAAGAGAGGCCATGCTGGAGAGCATCCGTATCCGTACCCGGCCGGTCCTGATGACCGCCTTTGCAGTTGCCGCAGGCATGATCCCGGTCGCCCTTGGTTCCGCTATCGGTCTGGAACGGCTGGCCCCACTCGGGGCAGTGGCCATAGGCGGGTTGCTGGTCGGGACTTTTCTGACCCTGCTCTTTATTCCGCTTATCTTTATCTGGACAACACGGGACAAGGTTTGTATAGACTAATTAGAAATAATTTTCATTCTCATTGCGAATAATGGGAATGAGATCTCATTTTGAACAATTTAAAATTTGGAGTAGGGACAATGATGAAAAAAAGTATTGTACTTGTCGCTGTTTTTGTAATGGCTTTTACACTGTCGGTCGGAAACCTTATGGCGCAGGGGGGAAACTCCGGTGCCGGCATGGGCAAGATGAAAAAAGCGCCTCCTTTTCTGATAACCGGTAAACTGCCGCATCTGACCAAGCTTTTGATGCAGCAATGGGATAATCCGGAACTCAATCTCCAGGATGCCCAGAAGAGCAAACTGCTTGTAATCCGGGAAGAGACTATCTCCGGTGTCCGCAGGATCGGCGCTGAGCTTGCGCCCCTTGAGCAGCAGGTGGCAGAGGGCATTTTTGCCGGGAAAACACCGGAGGATCTCTCTTCAGTTGTTGGTAAAATTGCCGAAATGAAGACCGAGGCAACCATGCTCCATCTTCAATGTATCTTTAAGACCAGCGCAATCCTGGATAAGCAGCAGCTGGCCTTGTTGCTCAACACGTCAAAGTAAGAATATTTTTCAAGTCCATACCATGTCGAAACCACCACTGCCGGGCCCTGGTGGTTTCGATCTTTCGGTTCCTCTTGGTGCAATGACAAAAGGCACGGAATAAACCTGTCTCAAAAAAAGATCAGGATTAAACGACCTGCTGATATTGTTCCTCAATCATTTCATCGACCAGATGCATAACCTCGTTGCTGGCTTTTTCCGATTCTTCTATATG
>CAZPXI010000521.1:0-1905 GCA_964590715.1 uncultured Desulfobulbus sp. | reverse complement strand
CCGGCTTACAGTGGGGAATAATGATGGTCCGGAGAATGGCAAATTTCGAGGCCTCAAGGTCATAGGCCGCCTCAATCAGCGAATCATCCAGGCTTTCCATAACCGAGATAAGCGGCACCACCATAAAGAGCATGGAGGTGTAAACCAGCCCCATAATCATGGTGACATCGTTGTACAGCATCTCCACCGGCTGATGAATAATACCCAGTTTAAGGAGCAGATAATTAAAGACCCCAGACTCCCGCAGCAGGATCATCCAACCATAAACCCGGACCAGCTCACTGACCCAGAACGGCAGGAGCAGCAGAACAGTGAGAAAGCCACGGGTTCGGGGCCGGGCCAGTTTGGCAATGTAAAACGATACCGGCAGGGCCAGGACAAAGGTACACAGCGTGGTGATGATCGCATAGAGCGCGGTGCGGACAAAGGTACGCCAGTAGATGGGCTCGGTAAAGAAATTTTTATAATTCTGCAGGGTCCAGACCGGATCGCCAAGATCGCTTTCGCCCCGAAAACTCATGAGCAGCAGGTCAAGATGGGGGATCACAATCAACAGAAACAACCACAGGAGCACCGGGGCGAGAAACAACCACAGGGTCAGACGATAGCCGCTCTTCATGCTCCTGCCTCAAAACAGAGTCCGGAATCCGGATGCCAGTCCAGGGTAATAATATCGCCGGCCTGGATATAATCAAACTGACGGTTTTGCGGCAGGCTGACCAGCAGTTCATGGTTCTTCGGGGTTACGGTCAGCAACCGGCTGTTGGCGCCGTCAAAGAGAATGGTCTTGACCGTGACCTTGAAGGTATTGAGCGATTTGTCCTCCGGTTCGATGCGCAGGGCCTCGGGACGAAGGAAGAGATCAACCCGGGTACCGGCGGAATACGTCTCATGACTCCTGGCCTGAAACAGCAGTCCCTCTTCGGTCCGGATCCGAACATGGGTACCCGTCTCTTCAACTGTGCCCGACCAGGCATTATTCTCCCCGACAAACCGGGCGACAAAGGGTGTATGCGGATCACTGTACAACTCCCGCGGCGGCCCCACCTGTTCAAATCGTCCGTTATGCATAACCGCAATCCGATCCGACATGACCAGGGCCTCGGACTGATCATGGGTGATGTAAATAAAAGTAGTGCCCACCTTGACCTGCAGTTTTTTGAGCTCCACCTTCATCTGTTCGCGCAGCTTGAGATCAAGAGCGCCGAGCGGCTCATCAAGCAGCAGGACAGAGGGTTCCATGACCAGACAACGGGCAATGGCCACCCGCTGCTTCTGGCCGCCGGATAACTGGCTGATACGTTTAGCACCGTAGCCCGGCAGGTCGACCCGCTCAAGAATCGCCTGCGTTTTCCTGTTGATCTCAGCCGACTGCATACCGCGCCGTTTGAGGCCGAAAGCGATATTTTCCGCCACGTTCATCATCGGGAACAGGGCCAGATGCTGAAACACCAGGTTGACCGGACGTTTGTTGGGCGGTACTCCGCGCATGTCCGTACCCCGGATGGCAATGGTGCCGGAGGTCGGCTCGTCAAATCCCGCCACCATGCGTAAAAGCGTGGTCTTGCCGCAGCCGGAAGGCCCGAGGATGGAAAAAAAAGAACCCTGGGGCACATCAAAGGTGACATCATCAACGGCAGTGAAATCGCCGAAAGTTCGTACAAGCTCACGGACGGAAAGATCGTTGGCCATTTTTTTTATTCTTTGCGAGCACTATCATCAGATAGGTAAAATGATAGTGCTCTGGTTTACAGGCAAATTCTTTTCTGATTACGTACAAAGCTCAGCTTTTCACAACTCAGGGATACCATCGCTTATTCTTCCGGATTACAGGATACCGTAACTTCATTATTCATTCACCGGGTTCGTAATGCCCTCCGGTATTCAGCGATGGTATCCCTTGCA
>CAZPXI010000520.1:0-1913 GCA_964590715.1 uncultured Desulfobulbus sp. | reverse complement strand
TTACTCCGGAATAAGGACTGTGATGGGTTCCGAGTATTCGCTTTTCAGGCCGTCGCTGTCCACCGCCCGCACCTGAAAACGAAGTTCGGTGCCGGGATCTTCTTTATGCCGGTACAGGAATCGGGGTTCTTCCGGAGTGCCGAGAAGCCCGGTGAGAAATCCTCCGGTACTGATCTCATAATGGGTTATGTCCTGTTCCGGGTTAGCTCTCCATGATATCTGAATCTCGGTACTGGTGATAGTCGCTCTCACTCCTGTCGGCCGGACCGGGGGGGGCTTTGTTGTGGCCTGGATAATTTTCGAACGTTGTCCGGGCAGGTCGTCCTGGTCAATGGCGCGGATTTGATACCAGTAGGTCCGGCTGTCCGCGAGTGAGGTGTCGGTGTAGGTCGAAAGATCCGGCTTGACCGAGCTGACCCTGGTATTGATGTTGCTCTCCACGCTGCCGCGGTAAATTTCATAGGCCTGGATGTCCGGTTCCGGATTCGGCTGCCAGCTGAGCTCGATCCGGCGGAATAAGCCACTGGTTGCCTGAACCCCGGTGACCGGGGTCGGTGCCGCCTTGGTGGTGGCGGAGACCGTACTTGAGTCCGGAGATTGAACCTCGACTACATTGACCGACCTGAGTCGGTACCAGTAGGTCGTATCGCTTGCCAGGGGAAGATCCCAACTGCCGTCATCCACATATTGCTGTCTTTCCCTGCCGTTTACGTAATCAATCTGCACGAAGGGCCCGGCCGGCTGAGCTGCCCGGTAGATGGCATAGCCGACAACTTCCGGGTTGGGAGCCGCAGTCCAGGCCAGAGGGACTTTCCGTGGTTGCCGGCCAATGGCCTGAAGGTTGGTCGGTGGTTGCGGGGGGCCCATCGTTGTTGCCAGGATAACCCGTGAATCACTGCTTTCAATACCGACGACATTGCGGGTGCGAATAGTGTAAAAATAACTGCTGTTATCCTCCAGCTTGCCATAGCGGCTATAGCCATTGGGCTGGCCCTTGTCGATATAGGTTTGCTTTTCCCTGCCGTTGATAACCGCAATCTGTTCAAAAGGCCCTCCCGGTGACTGGCTGCGTAAAATGACATAGCCGTTGACGGTCGGATCCTGGGAGGGTTCCCAGTACAGTTGGATATGACGAAGGCTGCCCCCGGCGGCATGGAGGCCCTTGACCGGTGGTGGCGGACCGGTGGTATTCACCTTAAAGGGGGGCGTCGGTACATTGGCAAACCCGGCATCGGTTAAGCCGATCACTGTGTAAAAATAGGTGGTAGCATCCTCCAGCCCGGTATCAACAAGAATAAGCGGAGCCTTGTTGGCAACAGGAGGACCGACCGGGGTAAAGGCTGCGTCTGCACTCTCAGCCCGGAGGAGTTGATAACTGGAAAAGATATGGGGCGGGGCCGGTTGGAGAACAATCCGTACGGACCGGATATCACCCTGGGTTGAAAGGACCTCTGGATCTGGAAGCTGGGTGGAAAAAATATCACCCTTTTTTACCATTTCCGTACGCAGAACTCTAAATGCCTGCTTAAGGGTTGTTTCGTCCTGTTTTTCCGGGGTCTCATTCTGTTGAGAAACCATGAGGCGCCAGATTATTGTTCGGTTTGCGGTATCGATGAGGGTAAAGGTAGAGGTCGCCGTAAGCCGACTGTCAATGCCTGCAAGTATTTCTCCGATTTGCCGATTATGCCGCACTTCGGCAACAAGAACCGCGCTTGCCTGCAGGTCGATACCGGCCTGATGTCCGATCTGCTGCGGAGAAAAGGGTGTTCCCGGAGCAACGTTTTCCTCAAACCAGGATCTGGATATTTCCAGAGGGAGCAGGTTGTATTTCTGCAGCTCAAGCAGGGTCTGATACAGGGTTGTGCTGAGCTGTTCATCAATACTGTTGCCGTCAACCAGGGCGGGAAGAACGG
>CAZPXI010000519.1:0-1918 GCA_964590715.1 uncultured Desulfobulbus sp. | reverse complement strand
AAAAAAATACTGATTGCCAATCGTGGAGAAATCGCCTGCCGGGTTATCCGTACCGCCCGGGCCATGGGGATATCAACCGTCGCCGTGTACTCCGATGTTGATCGGGATGGACTCCATGTGCAGATGGCCGACGAGGCTGTTCATATCGGAGCTGCCCCGGCGGTTGAAAGTTACCTGCGTGGGGACCGAATTATTGCCGTCTGTCATGAAACAGGTGCCGAAGCCGTCCATCCCGGCTACGGCTTCTTATCGGAGAATGCCGATTTCCGTAAAGCTCTGGAAGAAGAAAATATTGTCTTCATCGGCCCCCCGGCTGAAGCCATTACCGCCATGGGCGACAAGATGACCTCCAAGCAGATTGCCGCCAAGGCCGGAGTGAGCATTATTCCCGGTTTTGACGGCATCATAGAGGATGTGGAGCATGCGGTTCGGGTGGCGGCGGATATCGGCTATCCAGTCATGCTCAAGGCCAGTGCCGGAGGCGGCGGTAAGGGCATGCGGGTGGCCTGGAACGAGGAAGAATGCCGCCAGGGGTTTGAGCGCGCCACCAGTGAGGCCCGGTCCAGTTTCGGTGATGACCGGATGTTGATTGAGAAGTTCATTGACCGTCCGCGGCATATTGAGATTCAGATCATGGCCGATACCCATGGAACGATTCTCTATCTCGGTGAGCGGGAGTGCTCGCTCCAGCGCCGTCATCAGAAGATCATTGAAGAGGCTCCTTCGCCGTTTATCGATGAACCCACCCGCAGGGCCATGGGTGAACAGGCGGTCAGGCTGGCTCGGGCCGTCAACTACACTTCCGCCGGTACGGTGGAGTTCATCGTTGATCCGGAGCGGAATTTCTATTTTCTGGAGATGAATACCCGCCTGCAGGTGGAACATCCGGTCACCGAAATGGTGACCGGCCTGGATCTGGTGGAACTGATGCTGCGGGTGGCCGCCGGCGAACCGCTGCCGCTCTCCCAGAAGGATGTGCGGCTCACCGGCTGGGCCATGGAAAGCCGGGTCTATGCCGAGGATCCGATTCGTGAATTTCTTCCCTCAATCGGTCGTCTGGTTCGCTATCAACCACCGGATAACGAGCCGGACCGGGTGCGGGTGGACACCGGGGTTTTTGAGGGCGACGAGATCTCCATGTACTACGACCCCATGATTGCCAAGCTCGTTACCTGGGGATTGGACCGGGATCAGGCCATCGTCTGCATGCAGGACGCTCTGGATGAATATCTCATTGAAGGGGTCCAGCATAATATCGGTTTTCTCGGTGCCCTGATGTCCCACCCTAAATTTAAGACAGGGGCTTTACACACCGGTTTTATTGCTGAAGAATTTCCCAAAGGATTTCGTGAGGCCGATGTTGTGGAAGAGGCACCTGTCCTGCCCATTGTGGTGGCTGCCATTATGCACCGGTTGTACATGGATCGGGCAGCTCGAATCTCCGGGCAGCTGGCCGGTTATGAACGACGGGTTCTGGACGACTGGGTGGTGGTGACCGATGAGGAAGAGGATCGGGTTCTGGTCAAGCCGTTTCAGGCGGATTGCGGGTATCGGGTAGACTGCAGGGGAGAACATTTCGGCGTCATGACCGACTGGTCGTTCTGCCAGAATATCATGCGGGCAACCATCAATGGGCAGCGTCTTGCCTTCAAGGTCAGCCGAATCGGGCTGGGCTATCGAATCGAGCATCGGGGCAAGACCACCAGAGCCCAGGTCTATACCCCGCGGGCAGCGGAACTGCACCGGCTTATGCCTCGCAAAACCCTGGAGGATCAATCGAAGTTACTCTTGGCTCCGATGCCGGGACTGCTGGTTCAACTCAAGGTGAAAGAGGGGCAGGGCGTCAAGGCGGGCCAGGAACTGGCGGTGATCGAGGCTATGAAGATGGAAAATGTCCTCAAGGCGGAAGTGGACGGCA
>CAZPXI010000518.1:0-1920 GCA_964590715.1 uncultured Desulfobulbus sp. | reverse complement strand
ATAGAACAGCTACGCCAGGAAAACCGTCGACTGCAGGAAAAAGCACGACATGCCGACAGTGCCAACAAGGCAAAATCCGATTTCCTGGCCATGATCAGCCATGAGATACGAACGCCGATGAACGGGGTTATCGGCTTGAGCGAACTGCTGCTTGGCACCGGACTTGAGGAGCGGCAGAAACACTTTGCCGAGTTGATCCTGGCCTCGGCCCGGAACCTCCTGACCCTGATCAACAGCCTGCTTGACTTCAGTAAGATAGAAGCCAGAAAAATGATCCTCGACATGGACCCTTTTGACCTCAGGGCATTGCTTGCCGAGACCATGGAACTGTTCATCCTGTCCGGCCGCCAGAAAAATCTTCAGGTTTCCGCCGACATTGATCCGCAGCTGCGTTCTCTGTACATTGGAGACGGCTATCGAATCCGCCAGATACTGGTCAATCTGCTCGGCAATGCCATCAAGTTTACAGAAAAAGGGGAAGTTCGACTCATTGTCAAAGTCGTGGAAAGCGAACACGGCAAGGATCTGCTGCGTTTTGAGGTTAAGGATACCGGGTTCGGCATTGTCCGGGAAAAGCAGGGCCAGCTTTTTCAACCGTTTACCCAGCTTGACGGGCCGTCGAGTCTTCGGCACAGCGGCACCGGGCTGGGGCTTTCCATCTGCGCAAAACTGATTGAGTTGATGAAAGGAGCGGTCGGCCTGACCTCCGAACCAGGACAGGGCAGTACCTTCTGGTTTCAGATCAGACTGCCCTGTGAGATCGTCCGCGACGCCTCCGACCCGTCTTTATCCGACCCGTCTGAGCAGGAAGAGGTTCAGGCCGACAACCAAAACAGCTCAGGCAGGAAAATTCATATCCTGGTTGTCGATGATGAGCCCACCAATAGAATGGTTTTGCGTGAAAGCCTGCAAGAGACCGGGGTACATGTCGCCGAGGCCGTGGATGGTCGTGAGGCCGTGCGCTTATGTGCTGAAACGGCTTTTGATCTCATTTTCATGGACTGCCAGATGCCGGTCATGGACGGCTTTGAGTCGACAACCAGAATTTTAGCCGGGGCAGAAAAAAATGATCAGGTACCGCCCCCGATTGTTGCACTGACCGCCGATGCCACCCAGACTACCCAGCAGCGATGCCGCGACACCGGCATGGTGGATTACCTGCTTAAACCGCTTGACTTCGACGAGCTGCAGACGGTCGTCGGCAGGTTTCTCCCCGGACTGGCGGCAAGGGTTCCCCGGCGGCATATAATCTTGCAGGAAGACGAGGACGGTGTCCCTAAAAATGCGGTGGTCAACCCCTCGGTTATTGAAAAACTACGCAGGAATATCGGCGACATTGGTCCTGTCATCAGGGTATTTCTGCAGACCATGGGGCGTAGGCTGCAGGATATTCAACAGGCGGTCGGGAACAAGGATACTGAAACTATAACCCGTTCAGCACATACACTCAAGGGAAGCAGCAGCCAGTTCGGGGCCGAAGAACTCGCCGGGCTCTGCCGCCGGATGGAAAATCTGGGACGGGAGGGATCCATTACGGGAGCTGAGGCCCTCCTTGTTGAAATCCAACAGGCATCGGAACGGCTGCGGGAGGTTTTAAGTAAAGAACTTGATTAACATCCGTTTTTCCTGCATTATAGAAGGTATACAGGCAACTGTTGCCCGGCCCGCATAGCTCAATGCTATGGCTGCTGCCACTGCAGACCCCTTGGTTTATGCGCCGACAATGGTTGAAAGTTCTGCGTTGCAACGGTTTTGGTACATACCCGGGAATGGGTATATGGCCATCCCGATCCAGGTTCTATCAATTCGAACGAGCTTTAAGCCTATGACCGGTTCTTTTTTTGCAGACACGACGCCTCTTGTTCTTGTCGTTGACGACGATGAGGTCATTCGTCTTCTTCTCAGGCAATTTCTGGAAGG
>CAZPXI010000517.1:0-1923 GCA_964590715.1 uncultured Desulfobulbus sp. | reverse complement strand
GGAACGCCCTACTATATCGCCCCGGAACAGCTGGTCGCCAGACAGCATATGATCGTCAGCGACCTGTACAGCCTCGGGGTGATGTTTTATGAAATGCTGACCGGTCACCTGCCCTTTCCCCGCTCAAAAAAACGTTCCACAACCCGCTGGCGGCTCAAGGTTGATCCGGTTCCCCCCAGATATTATGTGCCCGAGATTCCACCCCAGATTCAACAGATTATCCTCAGCTGCCTGGAGCGAAATCCAAAAAATCGCTACCGCGATGCCCAAAGCCTTCTCAAGGACCTCCTGAACTACCAGAACTTACCGATTACCGGCAAGGGGGACGAATGCAAAAAGCCCAGACAATGGCTTGGCTTCTTTCTGCCCTGCCGATCCCTGGACCTTCCGCCGGATACCAGGGACAAGGCCTCAGATCGGGAGCATTACCGAATACTCGGCGCCGTGGCCAACGACGACACGGCCGATTTGGTGATAGAAGAAGTCCGACACCGGGCCCTGATCCACCGTGGCGACACCACCCTGCTGTTTGTGATTGAAGAGGAAGACGACTCCCACCTTCTACAGTACAGCCGCGAGATTGAGGGCGAGCGCTTTCGCCGGCGGCTTGAAGACTTTATCCTCCGGTTTCGTCATTACAACCTCGACCCCACGATCCGGCTGATTCGGGGCAGCGTCATTGAAACGATCCTTGAGCTGGCGGAAAACATCAAAGCCGATCTGATTGTCCTGGGCCCGCCACGCAAACCAAACTCCATATTTCTACAGTCCATTGTTGATACCGTTACAGAGAAAAGTACGACCAGGGTTCTCATTTCCCGGCCCGACAACAATGAAACGGTCTGGACACTGGTGGAGCGTGACCCCGGTCAACTCTCCGAAGATCAGGTACTGGCCATGGATCTTTTTCTGATCAACTGCTGGTTTGACCATGTGGAATGGATAGGCGATCTGGCCCTGACCCTGCTGCAAAAAAAAGAAACGCCGCCGGAGATGAAAGAGCACCAGTGCTGTATTGAACAGTGGCTTTCTCAGTTACGGCCCAATCCGGCCTGGCAGGACGTGGTGACAATCCTTGAACCGGTCCACAACGAAATACACGCCATTGCCGGCAAGATGCTCGCCGCAGCCGTTCAGGGAGATATCGAGGCGATGAAATCCATCTACATCAATCAGGCCCTCCCCGGTGCCTGCAGGTTCCGGCAGCAACTCTTTGCAGTCAGCGACCATATCGGCAGCCAATCCGGGCACCGGGATCCCGGCCAATTGGATAATCTGTTTGATTCCACATGCCCTATCTATGCAACCGATATCCCCAGCGGCGGTCCCCTGCTCCAGCTGCACACCATCAGGCAGTACATTGAAGACCGCTCCCCAACCATCTTGAAAACCGGTTCGACAACCGACAGCCCGGGAACTGCCTGATGCGTCTTGCCGTCTTTTCAGATATCCATGCCAATCTTGAGGCCCTGGAGACTGTGTTAAACGATGCGGCCACCCGGTCCATTCATCGCTACTTCTGTCTCGGCGATATTGTTGGCTACGGGGCTAACCCCAACCAGTGTATTGGTCTTGTCCGCGCCCTGCCAAAATCAAACTGCCTGCTGGGCAATCACGATGCGGCGGCCATCTGGCGCTATTCCCCCTATGCGATGACAAAAGATGCAACCCAGGCAATCCTGTGGACCATTGACCGGCTGACAGAAGAAAACAGTTCTTTTTTGAAAAACCGCCCGCCGACCCTGCCCATGGGCGACATGCTGTTTTCCCATGCCAATCCATACAACCCGGAAGCATACCGGTATGTGATCAATAATAAATACGCCCAGCGGTCGTTTCGGGCGACCAGGGAACATTTTTTATTTGTCTCTCACAGCCACCGACCGGTGATCATTACCAGGAGAAATTTCTTCCAGACTGATT
>CAZPXI010000516.1:0-1930 GCA_964590715.1 uncultured Desulfobulbus sp. | reverse complement strand
TTGATTTTTTCCCAAGTGGCGGATGTGATTTTCTAACCATTCGCCTGAATCCGTGCCGCACTCAAGAGACAGCTGATCTTCCCGTAAGTTTTTAAATACCATATAGTGAACTTTTTTCTTGACGACCACAATGTTTCATCTTAATAAATTATGTGCATATGCACGATAATTATGCCGCCCTCAATGTGACAGCGGCACTTTTTTTTATATTCCGAAATAAGGGAGGAAGTGATGAAACACGCTGAATGGGGATGGAAAAAAACACAGAGGATTTTTGCATCCATCGTAATTTCTTCGGCATGTCTTGCCGTTGTTGCATCACCTGTATGGGCAGGAGCATCCTCAGATAACGAGTCAATGGAGGAGCTGAAGGCGACCATTAGCCAGTTGTTAGAGACCGTGCATACTCTAGAACAGAAAATGGCTGTTATGGAGAAGAAACAGGCAAAAACGGAAGAGTCTATCAGCCAACAGGATGCCAAGGCTGACTATAATATTTCCGCTTCCGGCTTGAAGTTGCCCAAAGATACAACCCTGTCAGTTTATGGGTATGCAAAACTTGATGCCATCTATACAGATACCGATGGTGGTGGAGAGTCTACGTATGTACCGTCTGCAGTTCCTCTGGATTCTGAGCAGGATGCGTTGGCTGATAACTCCTTTATCATGCATGCCCGCCAGTCAAGGCTCGGCTTTGCGTCGAGTTCCACCACTGATTACGGGAAATTCAATACCAGGATAGAAGCCGATTTCTTTGGCTCAGGAGGTAATCAGAAATACAGCAACTCCTATGGACTACGAATCCGTCGCGCCTATGGTGAACTTGGTAATCTGTTAGTCGGTCAAGAGTGGAGTACCTTTATCGACCTATCCATGTACCCGGAAACCATTGATTTCGGTGGTCCGGCAGGCAGCCTGTTCAACCGTCAGGCTCAAATCCGCTGGACCCAACCGTTCACCGGTGGTTCGTTCATGTTTGCAGCGGAAAATCCGGAAACTACTCTACTGACAAAAACGATTGGTGATGACGGAATATACACGAATACATCCATGGAAGGAAGTGGCGAATACATGCCCGATTTGGTCGCCAGATTGAATTTTGACACGAATTTTGGTCATTTTTCAGCAGCCGGTATACTCAGGGAACTTATTGTTGACGACGGAATTTATGACGATTCACAATGGGGCGGTGCCGTTAGTCTGAATGCATTAATCAAGACCTTTGACAAGGATCATCTTCATCTGGAGCTGAATTTTGGTAATGCTCTCGGCCGATATATGGAGGCTGAATTTGCCGATGGCTTTGTTAATCCCGTTACCCACGAGATTGACACCAGCAATCAGTGGGGAGGGTTTGCAGGTTATCATCATTTCTGGACGGAGAGTCTCCGTTCCTCGCTTGTTTACTCCTATGCTGAACGGGATAACGATTTGGACTATGTTACCGGTTCCGCCGATAAAAAATATCAGTCTGTACATGCCAATCTGATCTGGAGTCCGGTCCACAGAATAAATATGGGGATTGAATACATCTGGGGGTACAGAGAAGTTGAAAATGGTGAAGACGGGGATATCAACCGAATCCAGACCGGATTTCAATATAAATTTTAAGACAAGGCCTTTTCCCTGATCGACTGCCCTGCATAATGGGGCAAATAAACAGCGTTCAGCAGGAACAACAGGGGGGCTTTTTTCAATGAATGGTCCCCTGCTTTAAGCTGACGTTTCCTAGAAGTTAGGTGGCAAGGTCGTGGGAGTTGAGAGCATATGAGAACGGCCCTCAATGAGGGAGGGTACTTCCCGTGCCTGTTTAGAGGGGAATGGCACTAAATGCTCTTTAAAATCAATCAGATAGATGTCGAAAGGTGAGTGCGCCTACGGTATAGCTTGATTATTGTCTAAGTAATTGAAAAAATATCAAAAGGAGAAG
>CAZPXI010000515.1:0-1941 GCA_964590715.1 uncultured Desulfobulbus sp. | reverse complement strand
CAGGCGACAGGAAAAGAGTACTCCGACACTCGTCAAGATAAAAGGGAAAATGCGGCCACTTCATCCGTTCAGCCCGTGCTTTACCCCAGGCCCGGAGCTGATTGCGGGCCGGAAATATACGATCCCGCATGGTTACTATCCTGCGGTTGAAGATATCGGGGACGGAACCTGCCCGCTGCACGGCACTCCTTAGGCTGATCAGTTCTTCTCTGACCGATGACACCGACCGTACAGGTCGGCTGCTGATAAATGTTTCCGATTGCGCCGGTCCTTCAAACATGGAGGCGTAAAATGCCTCCAGTCTTGCCTTATCCAGATTTTCAATGGTTGCGTCAAAGGCGGCCGCTGGAATGCCCGTCTTGTCATCTATTGGCTGCAGGGTTCCGCCGATAGCCGTGGCCCGGGTGAACAGTTTTTCCTGTCCTGAAAAAAGACCGGCCGCGACCCAGACCCCCATGGACCAGGCAATGAGTTCAAGATGCTCGTAGCCGGAAAACATGCTCATGTCCGGCATGGACAGGGTTCTATAGTCGTAACAGAGAAACAGGTCGTAATCGCCTGCAGCAAGGGATGCAAAGGGCTCCGGCCCCATGCCCCATCCGGCCATAAACAGGATGCATCGAGATTTTTTTTTATTTTCCAGCCAGTATCCCTGCATGGCGCATCAGGAAAGTGTTTTGGCAATCAGGCCGGGCAGGGGGGCAAGATCTTCCTGCTTCATGGCGCTGGTAATGGAGAGCCGCAGACGGGCCGTCCCAGTAGGTACGGTTGGCGGCCGGACCGCGTTGATCCAGAATCCGTGTTCGCGCAGGTTTTCAGCGATTCTGACCGCCCGGTCTGCATCCCCGATCATCACCGGGACGATATTGGTTGAGCCTCCGGTCTTAAGCCCCTGGGAGGCCAATGCCTCACGCAGCCAGTCGGACAACTCCTGTACATGTCGGCGCTGCTGTTCCATGGCCGGAATCCGCTTGAGGACAAAGAGCAGCCAGGCCAGGGAGACCGGCGGCAGACCGGTTGTGAAGATAAAGGAACGGGCTGTATTCAACAGATAGTCACACAGCACCTGTGAGCAGATAACAAAGGCCCCCTGGCCGCCATAGGCCTTACCGAAAGTACCGACCAGCAGGTCGATCCGGTCCAGTACCTGTTGTTCCTCGGCAAGCCCCCTGCCCCGGAGGCCGCGAAGACCGACGCTGTGGGCTTCGTCAACATAGAGCACGGCCTGATGCACATCTTTCAGCTCAGCCAGTCGGCCGAGATCGGCCATGTCGCCGTCCATGCTGAACACCGATTCGATCACGATAAACACCTGCCGGTATCTGTTTCTTTTCTCGCTGAGAATGGCTGCCAGGCGCTCATAATCCAGGTGTGGATAGCGGATGACAGTGGCCCGGGACAAGCGCATGCCGTCAATGAGGCTGGCATGACAGAGCTTGTCGGCAACAATCAGATCCTCCTTGCCGGCAACAGCGGGCAGGATACCGACGTTGGCATGATAGCCGGAATTAAAAACCAGGGCCCTGCAGGGGCTGTACAGCTCAGACAATCGGTCTTCCAGTTCCATATTGACCGGATGATTGCCGGTCATCAGCCGCGAAGCCGTGGAACCGGGGCCGAATCGGTCCAGCAGGTTTTCCGGGGTCAGCCCCTGGTAAAATGCTGCGACCAGCTCCAGGTCGCAGGCCAAGCCCAGGTAGTCATTGGAGGCCAGATTCAGGTACTCCCGACCGCCATGGGAGATCTTTGCCCCTGCCTGCATCTGCAGCGGCAGAACCCGGCGCTCAAGCCCATGCTCCTGTATCCGTTGCAGTCGCTCTGTAAGCTGCCGTTCAAAGGGAGGCATGGCGAAGGGGAACAAGAAGATTATTTCGCCACATATTCCGCGTACATCTCATCATTGAATCCGACAACCAGCAGGCGGCCCATTTTCAGGGTCGG
>CAZPXI010000514.1:0-1948 GCA_964590715.1 uncultured Desulfobulbus sp. | reverse complement strand
ACATGCTTATCCGCAAAGCGGACATGGCCATGTACATGGCCAAACAGCAGGGAAAGAACCAGTTTCACCTGGCTCCCGATGGAGATTTCCTGCCTGATGAAGAAAAATGGAGCGCCCAGCCGCCGGCAAACGACCGTTAACCGCCGTTTTCATACCTCCGGAACCGGCCGCCGTTGTCGACAGAAAATGTGCCTTGGTCGACGGCAAACTCTCTACAGTGCAAAACCTTTTTTTCTATCAAAGAAACGGTTCCGACTTTTTCAAGGCTATGCTGAAATATGCGGGCCTGTTGTGCTCGCAGTGTAAATATCGTCCCACCAGTGAAAATCGGCAGGTACATCCTGAAGCTCCGATAGTTTTTTACTTCTCTGCTGATTCATATGCACCATCACTTACTGGTGCATATGAATCAACAACCAAAATAATCCGGAAAAATAACAAAGCATGGACCTGCCCTAACCCACTGTGCAACAAACATAAATCTGGAGAAATACACCCATGATTTATCTGGCTTACTAATTGCTTTCTACCCTACAGATATAACAGAAAAAAAATAAATACAAATACACAAGGTGAATAACACGTAAAATCAACAGATGCATAGCCCGTCCACCGTCGGTGACAAGATTTTTTACAGCACCGACAATTAGAATTGCAGGGTCACCACTGTTTCAGTGGGGGTGACAGATATAATCTGGGGGGAATGATAAAAATCCCCCTAACTTGTCAAAGTTGAGACTGAGGAGGAAAGAGGTATGCCTGGAAAAAAAGTATTACAACTCCTTCGGGAAAAAGTCGTGGGTACGAATGTCGTCCACAACCCTAATGTGTATCTTGTCAAAAAACCAACCAAGAAGGCCATTGTAAAAACATGGGGCCGGACAATTGAGCCACCTTCGAATTTTGTAATCGGTGACGGGGTGCATATCGCCTTTATCGACCATATGCCGGGTGCTAATTTTGAACATCGCGTTCAGTACGCCTTTATCAATGAGCAAAATGAAGTGGTCCACATCGAAGAGGCTACGACTCCTCCGGATGACCTTGACGATAACTTCAATAAAGTCAACCTAAACGACTAGGAGGGGGATATAGCCATGAAAAAAATAGCAGTATTACTTTCTGGTGGAGTCAATGCGAGCTCCAACTATTCCCGCTATCTGAATGACCTGAAGGAAATGTACCGCGCCCTGGTCGACAAACATGGGTATTCCAAGTCAAACATCTATGTTTTATATGCCGATGGCAGCGCAAGTGACCTGGATGGTGACGGCAACAATGACATCCATTCGGGATGCAGTTTGGCGGAATTGAACACTCTCTTTCAAACTACTCTTCCCCCCCAAATCACCAGCAATGATTTTCTCTTTATCTTCAGCACCAATCACGGCGGGTTGACAGATGCCTCAACGGCCAAGGCCAAGCTCTGGTTATGGGGCGGTTCCATTGAGGATTCGGCGTTTGCCTCTCTGGTTAACGGGCTGAGCTTCAAATACTTGGCGGTCTGTATGGAGCAGTGTTATGCCGGTGGTTTCATAACTGATCTGGCCGGGAATAACCGTGTTATAGCCACGGCCTGTCAGCATGATGAAGTGAGCTGGGCCTGTGATTCCGAAGGAAACTATGACGAATTCTGCTATTACTGGACAGCTGCTGTACGTGGGGGAAAGCCTGGCGGCCAAGCGGTTTCAGCAGATATGGATGGCGATGGCTTTGTCTCTTTAGATGATGCTTTCGAATATGCCAAGGCGAATGATAGCCAAAATGAACATCCTCAGTATTTCGAATCACCCGCCGGGTTGGGCGCTCGGCTCAGTTTGTCGGGCCCGAAACAAGTAGTACCGATATGCCGACCGGGAACACCGATTCCGAGACCGATGTGCAGGCCGGGAACACCGATTCCGAGACCGATGTGCAGGCCGGGAGCGCCGACTCCCAGACCGATATG
>CAZPXI010000513.1:0-1948 GCA_964590715.1 uncultured Desulfobulbus sp. | reverse complement strand
GTCCATGCTACCTCTTTGCTGTCAAACACAGGCCCCTGCCTGCACACATGGATATAGTTGCCGTCAGCGCCCGCCAAGGTGCAGCCGAGACAGGCTCCAAGCCCGCAGGCCATATGGGTTTCCATAGAAACCATGCACTGGACGTCGGCAGCCTGTGCCCGGTCGGCAACGATCCCCATCATCGGAAAAGGACCACAGGTATAAACCCGTTCAATATCTGAGAGAATGGGCTCCAGCAGGTCGGTGACAAAGCCATGGTGGCCAAGACTGCCGTCATCGGTTGCCGTCTTGACCGTATAGCCGAGATCAAAAAACTCATCGGCAAACAGGGTCAACTCGTTCCGGGTTGCGGCGCCCAGCAAAACATAATCATTTTCCGGCTGTATTCCGGCCTGCAACAGTCGTTTGGCGAGAAAATAGAGCGGAGCAATACCCATGCCGCCGCCGACCAGACACAGTCGAGCCATGCGCTCAAGTGGGAATCCGCGGCCAAGAGGGCCTATGCAGTCCACCGTGTCACCGGTCGCAAGCCGAGAGAGCTTTGCCGTTCCCTTGCCCACCACCTTGAAGACAATCTGGACGGTGCCGTCGGCAGCTACCTGGTGGATGGAGAAGGGTCTTCTCAGCAATGGATCGAGACTGTCGTCCACCTGGAGCATGACAAACTGGCCGGGATGGGCAGCCCCGGCAATGGCAGGTGCCTGTAAGGTCAGTCGAAAAACAGCGTCTGTAATAGTCTCTTTGAGCAGGATCTGTGATTTTTCCTGGAATTCTGGCATAGAAAGAGATAAAAATAAATAAAGGATACGTTAGTTAATCTGATTCGGAAAATACTCTACTGCCGACTCGGTAAGGGATACTGCAAGCAGCCTTTTTTTATTGTACTCCAAAGCCAAGTTCCAGTCGTCATCAGCACATCATATCAATATAGCAAATTACAACTACGTGGACACTCTTTTTTCGATTTTTACTTTTCTGTTCGGGGCGGTAGTCGGTTCTTTTCTCAACGTGGTCATTTTCAGACTGCCAAACCCGGGTGAATCTATCGTTTTTCCAGCCTCACACTGTCCCAAATGCTCAACCCCGCTCCACTGGTATGAAAATATTCCTATCCTCAGCTTTCTGGCGCTCAAAGGGCGGTGTCGAACCTGCAAAGAAAAAATATCCATCCAGTACCCGCTGGTCGAACTCAGCATGGGCCTGCTCAGTATAGCCCTGTTCCACCACTTTGACCTGAGTCTGGATTTTCCGTATTACTTTATATTTTCTGCAGCCCTGCTGGTTATAATCTTTATAGATATCCGCCATCAGCTCATCCCCGATGTCATAAGCCTGCCCGGCATTGTCGTCGGACTTGCAGGATCCTTTTTCGTCGACACAGTCAGCTGGCAGCAATCCGCCCTGGGCATTCTCATCGGTGGCGGCATTCTCTATGCCGTAGCCCTGGCCTATTATCTGTTAACAAAGAGAGATGGAATGGGTGGAGGCGATATTAAGCTGCTGGCAATGATCGGGGCTTTTCTTGGTTGGCAGAGTCTGCTCTATGTCGTGTTTGCCAGTTCTCTGCTGGGATCGATAGTCGGCATTGGCGCCATGCTCAAGCAGCAAAAAGGAGGCAGGACTCGAATCCCGTTTGGTCCTTTCCTTTCAATCGCTGCCTTTACGTGGATTTTCTTCCAGCAGCCCATCCTCAACCTGTGGCAGCTGTACCTGAATTTTGTCCTGCCTGCAGGATAAGAATTCCAGACAGCGTGGAAAGTAAGGGAATGGCAACTGGTTGCCGGCTGGAAGCGCAAGCTCAGACAAGAGCCTTTTTACTCTTAAAATTGAGTTGACCGAGTTCCGTCCCCTCGACAAGAGCTTTGCCGATCATGATCCCGAACCGTTCCGCTTCAAGAATCTGGGCATTGGTATGGCCGTACTTCCTGTAATACCTGGAAAACCACAT
>CAZPXI010000512.1:0-1987 GCA_964590715.1 uncultured Desulfobulbus sp. | reverse complement strand
TTTGTGCCCTTTTTAAACGGCGGCCACCAGGAAGGCGGACGCAGGGGCGGCACCGAAAACGTAGCCTCCATTATTGCCCTGGGCCGGGCCTGTGAACTGGCAGGTGAGAATCTGGCCGAAGAAAACTCCCGGGTCAGGGCACTGCGCGATAAACTGGAAAAGGGACTGCTTGCCTCCATCCCCAAGTCCATCCTCAACGGCCACCCGACCGACCGACTGCCGAACACCACCAACGTCAGTTTTGAGTACGTGGAGGGTGAGGCCATCCTGCTCCACATGAATCAGTATAATATCTGTGCATCATCGGGTTCCGCCTGTACCTCGGGTTCGCTGGAACCGTCCCATGTTCTCCGGGCCATGGGCGTGCCGTTCACCGCCGCCCACGGCTCCATCCGTTTCAGTCTCTCTACCTACAACACCGAAGAAGAAGTGGATTTTGTTCTCGATAAGATGCCTGCGATTATTGCCAACCTGCGGGAGATGTCGCCGTTCTGGAAGGATGATGAGTAGTACGCACGACAAAATTGAACCACGGAAGGACACGGATTTTTTGTAACTTTTGCAACTATTCCGCAACAGTGAATCAGGAGTGCCAGTTAAATTTCGAAGCCGGCTGCGCTATTTTGTTAACAGCACTCAACCTGATCCACGAAAAATCCTCATGGACGCAGGTGTAGGTCGAATTGAGCGTAGATAGATTCAAGATCAGAGCTGAATAGTTTTTATTTTTTAAATCCGTGTGAATCCGTGTGGATCCGTGTCCATCCGTGGTTCACTTTCAGTTAATTTTTCCAGGAGGAAAGGAATGAAGGTTGTAGCGCCCTCTTTTGAAGTTCTGGATACTCTTGACAGCGAGAGCCTCGCCGTTCGTATCGAATTCTGCGGCCGGATCTGTTACAAGAGCGAAGATAAAATCGACCGGGAATCCGCCCTGCCCTTTGTCTCCAAGATGGCGGAACACGGCCATAACTCAGTGCTTGAGATGGGCGTTGTTACCCTTGAGGTCGACTGTACAGACGAGGGCCAGATCACCGGCCTGTTCCTGACCCAGCCCCGCTACCTGCAGATCAGCCGCGACGGCAACAGGCTGCTGGTGACCGGCAGTGTCCGTGCCTTCCGGGAGCTGCTCATGTTTTCCCCGGACTGTGTCGTAGTTGATGCCATGTGCGCGTATCTCAACCAAAGCCATCCCTATTTTTTCAGCACCATCCTGCCGGAAAACGGTTTTTCCGCAGATGGTTCCATCAAGGTTCGCAAGGTGGAGCTGAGCGAGGTCGAGCAGTTTCCGGCCGACAAACTCCTCAAACACCGTCACATCGCCGTCAAATTCATTGTCAACCGGGCCATTACCCATGAAATCGTCCGCCACCGGCCCTGTTCCTTTCTCCAGGAAAGTCAGCGCTACTGCCGCTACAGTGACGATAAATTCGGCTCCGAGGTTACCTTCATAAAACCCATGTTTTTTAAAGAGGGCAGCCCTGAATATAAAATCTGGCAAAAAGCCATGGTCGATACCGAGCAGATGTACCTGCAACTGCTGGAAACCTCAACCCCCCAGGCAGCCCGCACCGTTCTCCCCAATTCGTGCAAGACAGAGCTTATCGTCTATGCAAACCTGACCGAGTGGTCACACATCTTCAAACTCCGCTCAACCAAGGCGGCGGAACCCTCAATGCGCGAGGTTATCATTCCCCTGCAGCATGATTTCTCCCAGCGTTTCCCTGCGGTGTTTTCCTGATATTTCAGCTTAAATTCCCATCTGTTTTCCCGATGTTATTGATTACCGGCTCAAGCTGAACCGGTAATCATTGACATCCATGCCCGAATCTGCTAAGTTGGCGTGATTATCGTAGTTTTTTGATGGAAGTTTTAGGTTTCATGCCTTCAACAGCGCTGCAATCCTTGATTTCCATCATTCGTTATGGCTGTCAAACATGGTCCAGCCATGCTGGTTAGCGCAGGAGCCTTCCTGGGCTGTCTTGTTTGT
>CAZPXI010000511.1:0-1988 GCA_964590715.1 uncultured Desulfobulbus sp. | reverse complement strand
AGCCGATCCCGGCGGGCAGAAGCCATGACCAGGGGCGAGCGATGGTCTCGACCAGTCGATACACGGTCTCGCTGCTGAGTTGCAGGGTCGACTGCCAGCCGAAGGCAATATCGGTCCCCACCACCTTGAGCAGGGTCGCCGCCAGCACCCCGAGATTAAAACCGATACCTCCCAGCTGGATCAGAAGAAAAAAGGGGAGCACAAACAGCAGGCCGTAACTCCTGTGCCGCCGTCTCAGGCGACCCGATAAACCGGCAAGCCACCGGTGCGAATCCATGGCCGCCGGCAGACGGCCGATCTTAACAGCCAGATGCAGAATGCCTTTACGGAGCAAGGTATAGAGTATCGGCAGAGATTCACCGCCGATCAGGTGCCGGGCAAGAAAAGAAATCAGCAGGGCCAGAAGTAACAACAACTGGCTGCAGACAAAAAAAAGGAAAAAAAAGGAGACGTTGACCGGAGTGGTTCCGGAATAACTGAGAAAAGAAAAAGCCGAACCCCAGCCGACAAACAGGGCAAATACAAAAATAAACCAACCGCAGATCCGGGTCAACTCCAGAAAAAGTCCGCCCGGCAACACCGCAGAGCCGCCGGCATCCCTGAGAAATTCCTCACGACGCCGGGACAGCCACTGCCTGAGTAGACAGGCCTTGTCAACGGCGGCAGGCTCCTGCTCGCAAAGTTCCCTGACCTGCAGGTATATCTTCCGATCACGCTCAGCCGGATGATCATCTCCATCGCTGTCGATCAACTCCTGATCCGAACTGAGAAAAAATTCAAGATCCAGAACGTCGGCAAGTGTCCAGGGCTTTTTCATGCAAAAAATCTCCACACGAAAAGACGGACAATAACGGTGATGATCTGCATCAGGGGACTCCTGCTACTCAGAGACAACTATCGAGTTGCGCACCACATGCTTGACCAGATCGACCGTGTTTTTCATCTTGAATTTCTTGAGCAGTTTAGCCCGATGGTGATCCACGGTGCGCGGACTCAGACAGAGGATATCCGCCATTTTTTTACTGGTGTAGCCCTTGACCACAAACTGCAGGACCTCCCGCTCCCTGTCCGTCAACTGAATAAGGGGAATCTCCCGATGATCGCGGAAGGCTGAAATCATATCATCGGTGACCTCGTTGGACAGCTGCGGCGACACATAACTTTTTCCCGACTGGACCGTACGGATGGCGGTCAGGAGTTCGGTATCCGAATCATCTTTCATCAGATAGCCATGGGCACCGGCGGAGATGGCATTATAAAAATACTGACTGTTGCGATGCATGGTCAACATGAGAATGCGGACCCCCGGGTATTTCTCCACGACTTCCCGTACCGCCTCTATCCCGTTGATACGCGGCATCGAAATATCCATTATGATCAGATCGGGCTGCTCATCGGAGAGGAGATCCAATAACTCCTGGCCATCACCGGCCTCACCGATCACCTGAATATCCGACTCAATCTCAATAATCGTCCGCAATCCTTTACGAATCAGGCTGTGGTCATCGGCAATAATTATGCGATAGGGTTTTTCCGTCATGATTTCTGTTTAGTCGTTGAACAACAATCAAAAATCGTTGCCCTTACGTTCCAATTCACAGTCAAAAGATTTCAGAATTGACCAAGGTGTTTGCAATTAAAAAAAACAACCTGCGCCTGTGTTTCTCATCACTCACCGCCAAAAGTTTTACAACACTGCTCACTTAAAACGGAGGCTGACCGGACAATGATCGGAACCGGTGATCTCGTCGTGGATGGCGGCATCAAGGATCCGGTCCCGACTGCCGGGATCAACCACGAAATAATCAATCCGCCAGCCTATATTCTTGGCCCGGGCATTAAACCTGTAACTCCACCAGCTGTACTGCTCCGGTTCCTGATTGAACAGGCGGAAGGTATCCACATAACCGGCATGGACGACTTCATCCATCCAGGCCCGTTCCCCGGGGGAAAACCCCGGATTCTTCTCATTGGCCTTGGGGTTGGCC
>CAZPXI010000510.1:0-1993 GCA_964590715.1 uncultured Desulfobulbus sp. | reverse complement strand
GAGGGGCGCATCCTCCATGAACGGGTGCATACGGCGGCAAAAGAATCACGTCGCAAAATACGAGTTGAGTTCGACATGCCCATTCGTTCACTGGAACTTGGTCTGATCGGTCGGGCCGATGTGGTAGAGTTTCACCTTCAGGATGACGGTGTATGGCAGCCCTATCCGGTGGAGTATAAACGCGGGCGGCCCAAGAAAGATGATTCCGACCGGGTGCAGCTCTGCGCCCAGGCCTTGTGTCTGGAAGAGATGCTGTCTGTGGAAGTGGCGGCCGGGGCACTGTATTATGGTAAAAAGAAACGACGGGCCGAAGTAATGTTTGATCAGGATCTACGGCAAACAACACGCGAGACCGCCCATGCCCTCCAGGATCTATTCAGGGCGCAGCAGACTCCACCTCCAAAGTACAGTCGCCGTTGTGACAACTGTTCGTTTATCGAGCTCTGTCTGCCGAAGACGGTGGGAAAAAAGAACAGGGTCGCCAACTATATGAAACGGATGACAAGAGAAAGAGAAACAGGATGAGAAGATGAAAAAACATCTGAACACGCTTTTTGTCACCACCCAGGGCGCCTATCTTGCCAAGGACGGCGAAACGGTTGCGGTACGGATTGAACGGGAGGTCAAGTTGCGTCTTCCGGTGCATACCCTGGATTCCATTGTCTGTTTCGGCAATGTCGGCTGTAGTCCGTTTCTGATGGGGTTTTGTGCCGAGCGTGATGTCACTATCAGCTTCCTGACCGAAAATGGTCGATTTCTGGCTCGGGTGCAGGGGCCGGTCTCCGGCAATGTCCTCCTACGGCGGGAACAGTACCGCAGGGCGGATGACCCGGATTTTTCAGCTGCAATTGCCGGGGCCTGCGTGACCGGTAAGGTGGCCAACTGCCGAACGGTTCTGCAGCGGGCAATTCGGGATCATGGAGAAAAACTTGCCGATCCGCAGGCGGTTCAGGATGGTGTGAACCGGTTGTCTGCCACATTGCGGCGCCTGCAGGGGCCGCTTGATCTTGATGAGATCCGGGGAGTGGAGGGTGATGCCGCCCACGTGTATTTTTCGGTCTTCGACCATCTTGTGATTAAAAAGAAGGAGGACTTCTTTTTTCATCAGCGTAATCGAAGGCCGCCGTTGGATCGTATGAACTGCCTGCTTTCTTTTTTGTACACCCTGGTCATGCATGACATTCGTTCGGCTCTGGAATGCACGGGGCTTGATCCGGCTGTCGGTTTTCTTCATCGGGATCGTCCGGGGCGGCCCGGTCTTGCCCTTGATATGATGGAGGAGTTCAGGCCCATGGCCGACCGTCTGGCGCTTTCCATGGTCAATCTGGGGCAGATGAAAGCCGGTGGGTTCACGATCAGTGAGGGGGGCGGGGTCCGTATGGACGATGCGACCAGAAAGACGTTGTTGGTAACATATCAAAAGCGGAAACAGGATGTGATGACCCATCCGTTTCTGGAAGAAAAGATTCCTCTGGGGCTCTTTTTTCATACCCAGGCCCTGTTGCTGGCCCGTTTTCTTCGTGGGGATCTGGACGGCTATCCGCCGGTAATCTGGAGGTGATAAATATAAAATATGTTTGTTCTGGTAACCTATGATGTAAAGACCAGCGATCCGGGCGGAACCAAACGGTTGCGCCGGGTTGCAAAGGCGTGCAAGGATTATGGTCAGCGGGTGCAATATTCCGTTTTTGAATGTATTGTTGATCCGGCTCAATGGACAATGTTTCGGGAGCGGCTTATCGGAGAGATAAATGAGGAGGTAGACAGTCTGCGTTTTTATTTTCTGGGTTCCAATTGGAAACACCGGGTGGAACACGTTGGGGCCAAGGAGGCTGTTGATCAAGAAGGGCCTTTGATTATTTAATCTGCTCCGCGAACCGTTGACGGACATGAAATGGCTGCAGGTTCGCGATGGTTTGTTGAAGCCGTGTTGATGTCTGTTGTGCTTTTTTGTTCTGAGTGTGGATCTTGTGTTTTACGGGGTTCGCAAAAA
>CAZPXI010000509.1:0-1996 GCA_964590715.1 uncultured Desulfobulbus sp. | reverse complement strand
TGCTATAGAGTAACCCTTTTCGACATATTGAATTACTTTCAGGACAGGAGGAAAAAATGTCTATGAACGTGCAACCCGATCTTGATTTTATCAAGGACATGAAGGCTGCAGGTGGCGATACGCTGAAAAAATGTTTTCAGTGTGCTACCTGTTCGGTCGTTTGTCCGCTTTCTTCAGACGACAATCCGTTTCCCCGTCGGGAAATGATCTACGCCCAGTGGGGACTCAAAGACAAGCTTGTCGGTGATCCCAATGTGATGCTCTGTCATCAATGTGGTGACTGTACAACGTATTGTCCGCGTGGGGCTAAGCCCGGTGAGGTGCTTGGTGCTATTCGTGCCTATGCCTACAAATTTTACGGCTGGCCGTCGGGACTTGCCAAGTTGGCAAGCTCCGGTAAAAATCTGCCCATGCTGATCGGTATTCCGGCGGTTGTGATTCTGGTGGTCTGGCTTATTTCGGGCGGTCTCCATATCCCAAGCACAGAACAGTTCGCCCATGCTGGATACGGACACTTTTTCGGTCACTGGGATTTCGGTCTGCTCGCCAAGAATGTATTTTTTATTGATCTGATTATGCTGCCGACCGTTGGGCTTGCACTTTATGCTTCTTACAAAGGTGTTATGGCTATGTGGAAGTCCATGTCGGAAAATGCAGGTGTTGGTGAAGCCCTCTACAAACCCTCAGCACCCCAGTTTATCAAAGAATTCCTCTGGCCGTCAGTGGTAGAAATTGTCCAGCATGATCGTTTCCGGAAATGTGTCACAAATGAAGACCGTGTTCGAGGTCATCTGCCGTTGATGTGGGCTTTTATGGCCTTGTTTTTTGTTACCATCTATTCCGCCTTTGCTCAGGATGTACTTGGGATATTCATCCCTTCACTGCATGGTCCCATGTCACTGTGGAATCCGGTGAAAATCCTTGCTAACGTTGCAGCTATTGCGCTGGTTGTCGGTACCGGTATCCTCTGGGGAAATCGAAATCAGATGGAAGCTGATGGTCAGGTCTCCAGAACTTTTTATGACTGGTTCCTGATCTGGATGATCATGGGCGTCGGTGTAACAGGTATTGCTGCTGAGTTGTTCCGTCTCATCGGCATAGCCTCGGTTGGGTATGTGACCTATTATCTGCATCTCGTTTCCGTTATGATGCTGTTCCTGTACATGCCGTATACCAAGTTCGCTCATCTCGTGTACCGTACTTTCGCCATGGCCTTTGAACGGTATCGCGACAGCGCCTACGTGAAAAATCCACTCAACGAAGAATAGTTTTTCCAGTCTTGGTTGTTGTTAAGGCCGTGGACATTGTCCACGGCCTTTTATTTTTCCTTGTTTAAAAAAAAAGAGCTTGATTTTTATTTTCTCAAGGCTATATTAGCAAGATTCATGCTGGCGTAGCTCAACTGGCAGAGCAGCTGATTTGTAATCAGCAGGTTGCGGGTTCAAGTCCCATCGCCAGCTCCAAAAGAGAAAGCAGGAATCAGCCCCCCGGATATCATCAGAGGTAGGGGCTCTGGTTTATATAGGTTTTGTGTGGAGGGGTTCCCGAGTGGTCAAAGGGAACAGACTGTAAATCTGTCGGCGACGCCTTCGGAGGTTCAAATCCTCCCCCCTCCACCATATATTTGAACAGGCTGCAAATCGCCTGTGCTTTGTTCGCTCCATTATTGCCTGTTTGTCTGAGCGGGAATAGCTCAATTGGTAGAGCATCAGCCTTCCAAGCTGAGGGTTGCGGGTTCGAGTCTCGTTTCCCGCTCCATTTGACAGGCAATATATAGGGCGTTGTAGTTTTATTCTATAGTGAATTTTTGGGCCCACGTAACTCAGTGGTAGAGTACCTCCTTGGTAAGGAGGAAGTCACCGGTTCAAGTCCGGTCGTGGGCTCCATAATCAGTCGATTACCTGGTATCGACTGGCATGTTGAATTCTTGTCTGAGGAGACACGCTGATGGCAAAGGAAAAATTTGAGCGGACAAAGCCGCATGTCAATGTAGGAA
>CAZPXI010000508.1:0-1997 GCA_964590715.1 uncultured Desulfobulbus sp. | reverse complement strand
CTGCAGCCAGCATGATTGTCACCACCGTCATGTTCTGCCGATTTCTCGGGGCAACGGACACGGTTAAACATCTCTCCATTCTGCTCCTGGTCTATATACTTTCCTACCTGATGGTCTCCACCCATCGTTATCTCAGTTTTAAGCAAATCCACCTGTCCCGGGAAAAAAAATTCCAGGTCATTGTCGGCATGGTTCTGCTTCTGGTTCTGCTGGCAACCGAACCGCCGGTCACCCTGTTTGCAGTGTCCTTCATCTACATCCTTTCCGGGCCGGCATTAGCCCTGTACGGCCTCATGCAGCATGGTAAAAAAAAATTCCCCGTCAAGAAGAAAATCAGCAAGCCGGTTGAATAAACAGCTGGAGGGCAACAGGTAGAGGAGTAAAAGTGCGTATCACAGGGGGCACTGCCCGAGGCTGCAGATTGACCGGACCAAAACGGAAAAATCACTCCATCCGGCCGACCAGCGACCGTGTCCGCGAGGCGATCTTTAACATCCTGGGCAAGAGAATCTCCGGCGCAACCGTACTCGACCTGTTTGCCGGAACCGGCGCTTTCGGCCTGGAAGCACTGAGTCGCGGCGCAAAATCCGTTGTCTTTGTTGATAATGATCCCGGTGCTCTTGAAATTATCGGCCATAACCTGCGCTCCTGTTTTGAAGCTCCCCCGGCCCGAGTCTTTAAATTTGACCTGACCAGAAATACAAGCCTGACAACCCTGCAGAAGCAACTGCCCGAAGAATACCGATGCACTCTCATCTTTCTTGACCCGCCTTATGAAAAAAAACTGGCGGAAAAGCTCCTGAAAATGGTACAAAGTTCCGGGCTCCCAGCCGACAAAGCCATTATTATTGCAGAAGAGCGGCAAAACCAGGATCTGCCGACCGTGATAGAACGACTGCAGCTCAGTGACAGACGCCGATACGGAGAAACCGGGCTCTGGTTGTATACATTTTCCACCTGAACCAAACGAACAAACAAACACAAAAAATACCTATGGGCAGCACGCAACACGACATGAATGATTTACCCTGTGACCCGACCACAGCCGTATATCCCGGCACCTTTGACCCAATCACCAACGGACACATTGATATTATCGAGCGGGCTCTTGGTCTTTTTGACCGGATTATCATCGCCATTGCCGTCAATGCCCAAAAAGAACCGCTTTTCTCGCTGGAGGAACGGATCGAACTGATCAGGCAATGCTTCAAACCGGAGAATAAGCGGATCAAAATAGATACCACCAGCGGACTTATCGTTGACTATGCAGAACAACAGGGGGCCTGTGCCATTGTTCGCGGCCTGCGGGCGGTTTCCGACTTTGATTACGAGTTCCAGCTCGCCCTGATGAACAGAAAACTGGCCCGTAAGGTAGATACCATCTTTCTCATGACCGGTTTCCGCTGGATCTACATCAGTTCAAGCATCATCAAGGATGCAGCAAAACATAACGGCGACATCAGCGGACTGGTGCCGGATCATATACAAAAGGCTTTGCAGAACAAGTACCGGGTCGATGCAAAAGGCTGATCAGACCATAAGAGAAGAACGCCGCCGGTTTCTCGGCCTCTCGCTGCAATGGGCCGTGGCCATCTTCTCTCTTCTGCTGACCTATCCCCTGTTTCGTTTTCTCGGCTTCACCGTTAAGCCAAAGCCGCGATTTGTTACGGTTGCCGCGCCATTACCCCTATCCGGCTATCATGCGGAACGGGACTTTATTCTTTTTGCCGGAGGCGGCACCCCTTTTGCCGTCTGTCGGACCTGTACCCATCTCGGGTGCCGGGTCAACTTCCTTGAAGACAAGCAGATTATTGAATGCCCCTGCCACCAGAGCCGGTTTACCCCGCAGGGCAAGCTGATGTCCGGGCCGGCGAAAAAGGATTTGGCACGCTTTACGGTGGAAACCAAAAAAACGCCCGAAGGGTTGATCAGCGGCTACGTCGTTACCCTGTGATGCCAAAGGTAAAAGAATACATCATTGCCAACCGCTGGGGCGG
>CAZPXI010000507.1:0-2001 GCA_964590715.1 uncultured Desulfobulbus sp. | reverse complement strand
CTAAGTATGTGCAGGAGTTGGCCTTAGCTTTACGGCTATGGGGGAGAGGGAGGACGCGGATGTATCGGTCCGGAAAAATCAAGATCTATTCACCGCTAGCCAGTGCCATCCGGATCGCCTTGACCAGCTTGTCGATGGCAACCGGTTTCATGAGAAAAGAACGGATACCAAGGGCTGCCGCCTTTTCCTTATTTATCAGTTCGCTGAATCCCGTACAGAGTATGACCGGCATGCCGGGACGGATCGCAAAGACGTTTTCTATCAGGTCCAGGCCGGTGAGTATGGGCATGGTCATGTCGGTGATCAGCAGGTCAAAATCATCCGGGTGTTCCCGGAACAGTTTCAGCGCCTCATCGCTCCTGTTGGTCACTTTCACCTGATAGCCGAGTTCCGCCAGTACGGTATGCAGCATATGGGTGATCGTCTCTTCGTCGTCGACTATCAGCAGTCTTTCGTTGCCCACCGGCAGTGACATCACCGTCGATACCTCGTCCAAATCCGTCGATTGGGTCACGATTCTCGGCAGATACACATGAAAGGTCGTGCCCTTGTCCGGTTCACTGTATACTGTGATATGGCCGCCGTAGCTCTTGACGATCCCGTGGATGATGGCCAGGCCCAGGCCGGTTCCTTCGCCTTTGTTCTTGGTTGTGAAATAGGGCTCGAAAATTTTGTTCATCGTCTGCGTATCCATGCCGCAGCCTGTGTCACTGACCTCGATCACGATATAGGGGCCGTCCTCCATCTCCATGCCCAGAACCTTGCTGTCCCCGGTCGAGATATCCACCTGTTTCAGGACAACAGCCAGCACGCCGCCGTGTTCGCGCATGGCATGGTAGGCGTTGGTGCAGAGGTTCATTACAACCTGTTGCACCTGGGTGGGGTCGCCAAGTATCGATCCGCATTCCCTGGAAATATTCTCCCGGATTTCAATGGTGGTCGGCAGGGAGGAACGGAGCAGTTTCAAGGTCTCTTTGACCAGCGGGTAAGGTTGCAGCAGTTTCTTTTCATGGGCGGTCTGGCGGCTGAAAGTCAGGATTTGCTGAACAAGTTCCTTGGCCCGGAGACCGGCACTGTGAATCGCTTTTAAATGGGGAGCCGCAGGATCGGATTGCGGAATCATGTTGGCGGTCAGCTCGGCGTAACCGAGGATCGGAGTCAGAATATTGTTGAAGTCATGGGCGATCCCTCCGGCCAGGGTGCCGACCGCCTCCATCTTCTGGGCCTGTTGTAGTTTGGATTCGAGCATTTTACTCTCGGTGACGTCTTTAACGACATGGACGCAGCCGTGCAGCTCTTCACGTTCATTGACCAGGGGGGAGATGATGACCTCAAAGGTCTTGCCGAGTTTGTCGTGCCGGATCGTTGCCTGATGTGATTGATGATCATCAAAGGTCTCGAGTTCCGGACATCCCGGACAGGGCTCGGTCGCATCCCTGAAAATCGAATAACAATAGCGGCCGACCAGTGCTTCCGGTTCGGTCTCAAAGAGCTCACCTGCGGCCCGGTTGGCCTGGGTGATCCGCATTTTGGGATCATGAATGGTGATGGCCAGATCGGTGGCGTTAAAGGTCTCCTCCCACTGTTCTTTAGCCTTTTTTACCGCCAGATCGGTCTGTTTCTGTTTGAGGATGGCCCAGGTGGAGTGCATAAACAGTTTGAGCTGCTGGATATCATCCTGGACGTATGGAGCCTCCTTGTTGCCGACTCCGGCGACCGCGACAATGTCGTCGCCGTCGAATATCGGTATGCTCATGTGGCGCCGGATTGGAAAGTGGTCCTCGGGATATCCTTTTCGCTCGGGAGTGTTGGGGTAGTCGTTATGGATGACCGGCTTGCGGAGGCGCACACTGTCGGCCCAGATGCCGGCCTTGTTCAGCGGGTAGTGGTCCCGTTTGTCGGGAGGACATTGGGGAAAGAGGGACCTGGGCCATGAAAAAAGCTTTGTAAGCTCCAGCTCATCGCGGATGAAACGCAGGTAACCGATTTTACTGTCGGTCA
>CAZPXI010000506.1:0-2013 GCA_964590715.1 uncultured Desulfobulbus sp. | reverse complement strand
AAAACAGTTCGGTCGCCCTGCCCTGCAGTCCTGCCATGCCCGCTGCCACAGCCAGGAGCAGAACCGCCTGCTTAAAAAAGTTATCGTTAAAGACCCCGAGAAAATAGGTCACCGCCATGGCGATAAAACGACTTCTGGCCTTTCTGATTTCCTGTTGCATTGGGATTTCCTGTTTTATTTTTTTTTTGATCAAAGATTGTCGGTGTTGTTCCGTGCAGAAGATGTCATGTACTTTTCCAAGGACCTCAAAAATGCTGCTGTTACTCCAAGTATATCAAATCTCGTGCCCGAAGAACACAATTCAAACAACTTATTGTATTTATAGATTTTTTTAAAGAATATCGTTCACTGCAAAAAGAACGATATTGACACTTACAGTATACATGCTATACAATAATGTATATGCAAAATACATTATCCCGATCAGAACGAGCATTTTTAGCCCGGATTTCAGACTCGATTTTCGCCAATCCGTTTTGCGGGGCCAGGCACCAGTCGGACTGCCGGTTGACCGGACTCTCCGAACAGGAGCAGCCAAAAACCGTCCTTAAAGCTGCAATCAAAAAAGTCGGGGACAAGGTCGGACAACTGATCAGTGAAAACAGGGCAGACCTGACGGCGTACTCCACCGGTGACCGGCAGCTCGCAGCCAATCTTTTTCTCTTTCATCTGTTTCACACCTATCTTCCTCAACTGGACCGGCATATCCTTGCCCAAGAGGTGACAACCGACCCCATCCCTCTCGAGTGCGGCAGGGCGCTGGAAAAAGATCTTAAACGGTTCGGGCTTTCCGAGCCGGATGCAGATAAATACATCGCCCTTTTCTTTCAGATGCGAAGGGCTTTTTATTTTATCAGCAACAGCTTGATCGGCTGCAGCCCCTGCATGGAAGAGTTGCGTGCCAGACTCTGGAACACGGTGTTCACCTATGACATCGACCGTTACGCCCGGACGCTCTGGGATAAACTCGAAGATTTTTCGACCCTGCTCCTTGGCGAGACCGGAACCGGAAAAGGACTGGCCGCTGCCGCCATCGGCCGTTCCGGCTTCATTCCCTATAACCGCAAAAAAAATCGTTTCATCATCAGCTTCAGCCGGGCCTTTCTCTCCATCAACCTCTGTCAGTTTCCCGAGCAGCTCATTGAATCCGAACTCTTCGGCCATGCCCGCGGCTCCTTTACCGGCGCGGTCAATGACCATGAGGGCATCTTTGCCCGTTCAAGCAGTCATGGCGCCGTCTTTCTCGACGAAATCGGCGAGGTCTCCATCCCGACCCAGGTCAAACTGCTGCGCATCCTGCAGGAACGCAGTTTTTCACCGGTGGGCAGCACTAAAAGCCATCGCTTTGACGGTCGAATAATCGGCGCCACCAACCAAGATCTTAACCAGCTGATGAACAAGGGGAAATTTCGGGAAGATTTTTATTTCAGGCTCTGTACCGACGTGCTGACCATTCCTTCACTCAGGCAGCGGATCGGCCGGGACAAAGAAGAGCTGCACCTTTTGGCAACCCATCTGCTGCGGAAAATCACCGGCCGGGCCTCTGACTTGCTGCAGGAAACAATCTTGAAAGAATTGAACAAACCGGCCTGTCGTCAATACAGCTGGCCAGGTAATGTACGGGAACTCGAACAGACCATTCGACGGATTCTACTGCATGGAACTCTCACTCCGCCTGAAAATCGTACCCGCAAAAATGAATTTGAAGACGAACTGCTCAGACAGCAGTTAAGCGTGGCCGAGCTGACCAGCAGGTACTGCCGGAGCCTCTTTGAGCAGCACGGCACCCTGCAGGCGGTCGCCCGCATTACAGGTCTGGACAGACGAACAGTAAAAAAATACCTGGAAACGCATCAGGAATAACCAGAAAAGTTTACCGCAGTGCATTATAAACCTGCAGATCCGGCAGCCATTGATATTCAGTCCATAATTCCCGGATGAATCGAACCGGAGCTTGAGCTGCGTGCTCACGGGAATTCACAGGATTCGGGCAAAACCGCTGTAAAAAAAATA
>CAZPXI010000505.1:0-2016 GCA_964590715.1 uncultured Desulfobulbus sp. | reverse complement strand
TGTTCTGTTGCATTTTCACCCACTATTTCACAAACCATGCCAACAATGAATATTGCTTCTCAATTATAAACGATTTCTACACATCCACGGAAATCAAAATCCAAGATACCACATTTAACTTATTGAAATCTTAGGGTAAGAACAAAACGTACAACAATATTTTCACTGCGCATTGCCTACTTAAACGGAGTAATGGCTTTTACATTTCATTGAAATTTACCATCAAATCCGGCCGTTTTTTCATAAAAACAGACGGATACCAGGAATACCACCCGGAAGAGCGGAATAACATACAGGAAACAACCAAAAAACAGTTAAATAAAGAACATCCTGTTTTCCGGAAAAATGGAATAAAGAAATAACGCTCAGGGACGAGCAGCTGATTTAATCGGTGGAGAGGCCAAAGTGGTTGCCGATGGCATCGGCAACCGCAGTATCGGCAAAAGATATGCCGGCATGATAGAGGGGAGCGTCATCCAGGGAACGGCACCATTTCACCTGGCCGATGCCGCGCAGGGGCACACTGGAGAAATCACCATTGAGTGAAAAAAGAATTTCCGCCCCTTCGGGCAGGGCGCGGTAGGACTCGAATCGAATACCGCCACGGCTGAGATCCACAGTAATTGCGGCATCATCGATAAGCTGGTTCAGGTCTGCCTCACCCGTGGGTTCAGCCAGACGAAAGAAGAATCGACCGGGCACACGCCGATGTCGACGACGGTTCACATCCTGGTCGACAACTGTCCCGGCAGGAGGACGAAGCGCCTGTCCCATATACTGAGAGCAGGAGGAATAATTACCGCCTTCGCAATAGATTTCAACATGTTCCGTCACCGGTAGATACAGCCCCTTCTGGCTGAGCAGGCAACTTCTATCCTGTTGAGACCAATGGGGACAAACCTGTTTGGAAGAACAATTCTCTACCTGGGCCATAAGAAGAACTACGCGGTAACTTAGAGTAAATGTAATTAAATTAATGTGCTCCGGGCAGATGGCAAACACATCATCGATGTCTCAGCCGGATACATAAACCAATCAAGGTTTTTTCTGCCGAATACAGGAAAACGCTTTCCTTGCGAATTACATGCAAATCCCAGACCAAGACAACCGAAAACCACCCTCTTCTCAAAGGCCTCTTTTAATCTCCTTGGCCGAAATATGGTGACGTTTCATTTTGTCATAGAGGGCGGTTTTTCCGATTTTCAGGTCGGATGCCGCCTTGGATACATTTCCCTTATACTTAAGGAGGGCCTGACGAATGATCTCGGTTTCAAATTCGGCTAAGATTCCCTTCATCGGCAGCAGGCCGATCTTGGCCTGCAGGTTTGCCATCGGATTCGCCACCTGTTCCTGATCCATGTTCTGGTCAAAAAACAGGTCCCCTTCGGTAATCATCTTATCCTTGGCCATCAGTACCGCCCGCTGAATCATATTTTCCAACTCACGGACGTTTCCTGGCCATTCATGGTTCAACAGCCGGTTGATTATCGATTGGGGCACAAATTCGATATCCTTTTTAAAGGCCACCCGGTAATGCTTGACAAAGTGAGAGACCAGCTCGACAATATCCTCTTTGCGCTCTCTAAGGGCAGGCATGACAATATTGATAATATTCAACCGATAATAGAGGTCAAGGCGAAATTTCTTCTCTTTTACGGCAGTGGCAAGATCAACATTAGTGGCAGCAATCACCCGGACGTCGACTTTAACAGGTTCCGTGCCGCCGACCCGGACAACCTCGCCGTTCTGCAACACCCGCAGCAGAGAGGCCTGCATTCGCGGGCTGATATCTCCGATCTCATCAAGAAAAATCGTGCCCCCGTCAACGATCTCAAATTTTCCTTTTTTCCGGGTTACCGCGCCGGTAAAGGCGCCCTTTTCATAACCGAACAGGTCACTCTCAAGGATGGAATCGTTAATGGCATTACAGTTAATCTTGAGAAACGGGCCATCATCGCGATTACTGCTGGCCTTGACCAGATTGGCGACCAGCTCTTTACCGGTACCCGACTCCCC
>CAZPXI010000504.1:0-2028 GCA_964590715.1 uncultured Desulfobulbus sp. | reverse complement strand
TCAAGACCATCAATGATCTGATCCGGGACGACATAACCTTCATCAACCGGCAGGCAGGATCAGGGACCAGGGTTCTGCTTGATTATGAGCTCAATAAAAAAAATCTTGATGGCGATGATATCCGGGGTTATGACTATGAGGAGTATACCCACATGGCGGTGGCCGTGGCCGTTCTTTCCGGCAAGGCCGACGCGGGTCTTGGCATCCTGGCGGCGGCCCGGGCTCTGGATCTGGATTTTATCCCCATAACCGAGGAGCGCTATGATCTGGTTATCCCGACGGAATTTCTTGAGCTGCCCATGATAAAAAGGGCACTTGCAATTATTGGGTCTCAGGAATTCAAAAATAGTGTTGAAGCGCTGGGCGGCTATTCCACCCGTGAAACCGGCCTGGTTGTCCCCGCAGAGTAACCGGCATGGGTGCATTTAGGAAAAAACGCATCCTGCAGATGCTGGTCGTCAACCTGCTCCTGGCCCTCTTTGGAGCATCTCCCGCCCTTGCTATCCAGTCGCACGGTCCACCTGAAGGACTCTATGTCCATCTGTTCGGACACATTCTTTATGGCCTGGCCATGCTTGGATTTGCCTTCCGCATCCGTATCTCCAGGCTGGCCAAAGACAAGGCATGGCGATTTATGGCTATCGGCGCCGTCTTGCTTGCCTGCTGGAACGGATGGGCCATTGTTGGCCATGTCGTTGCCAAAAACATTTCCGCCGACCACTTTCTGCTCAACGTGCAGGGTATTCGAACGGCGCTGATCATGGACACGCCGATTAGCTGGTTTTATTATCTCCTGAAAATGGATCACCTGATCTGTGTCCCAGCCCTGCTGTTTATCTATCTGGCCCTGCGAAGGATGAACAACAGGGTCTTTTCAACGACACTCGGGAATTCTCTGTAGTCATGACCTTCTCCCTTGCTCCGATTTATCTGCTTGATATCTCTGGAAGCCTGGCCATGCTTATCCTGTCGGCACTCTGCATGCAGCAGGCCCTCAAGCTCTACTTCAGTGATACCGAAAATCCACTGTACACCTATATTCTCTGGCTTATCAGCGCCCTGTTTTCTTTCTGCCTGCTTCGCTCCCTGGGCCATCTGGTTAAATATTTTCTTCTGTTTTCCGGTCATGCTGATATCTGGTCTCAAATCTCCCCATATGGCGGCGGCTTGATCACAGTGACCTTTGTGGTTATCTTTGCCGCCACCCTGTTTTTCAGAAACATGCTGGTGATCATGACGAGGATGAGCAATGACCGACAGAAAATTGAACAGACCAGCTCCCAGCTCTTAGAACTTAATCGGGATATTGAGTCCGTGGTCAGTGACCGGACCCGGGCGGAATTCACCCTGCAGATGGCCCATGAAATCCGCAACCCGGTTACGGTCATCGCCGGTCTGCTGCGCCGCATGTCCTGCCTGGAAAAGGATAAAGAACAGAACCAGAGATACCGTGAGGCCATTCTCGACCAGACCAAAAAACTTGAAGCCATTGTCTTTCGTTTTGAGGAACTGCAGACGGAAGCTCAGGAGCACTTTGCAGTCATTGACATCAATGCCCTGGTCATGGATGGAGTGGAGATCATCCGACCGGAAGCCGAAATCAAAGGCATTCGCTTCAGCTCACAATTGGAGACAAACAAATTGGTCTGCCAGGGAAATATCCGGTATCTGAAAGTGGCCCTGCTCCATATCCTACGCAACGCTCTTGAGGCCTGCCGCAAGGGCAACCATATCCAAATTTCAACCATTCAGATTCCTGAAGGAGCTGTTATCCGCGTATACGATGACGGGCCCGGTATTCCAGCAGAGGTCCTGGAGCATATCTTTGAGCCCTTTTACAGTACCAAGAACGGCTCCACCGGTCTCGGCCTGCCCTATGTCCGGCAGATTATCCAGGAGCATCGGGGCGACATGCGCATCAACTCCTCATTCGGCCGTGGCTGTACGGTTGAAATCATCCTCCCCACGCACCTGAGCGAACTTAAACAGAACACGAGAGTGAACCGAATCTGAAAAAATATCGGAATA
>CAZPXI010000503.1:0-2030 GCA_964590715.1 uncultured Desulfobulbus sp. | reverse complement strand
CATTACGCCTGTCTATCATGATTGGAATTTGATTTCAAGAGAAAAATATCATTTTCCGCCGCCAACTGTTTTTCCAGAACCGGCGACATCATCCATTAAGAAAAGGGATAATCCGACAAAAGGATCCGCGGCAAGCTCCTCATCCAGACTCTTCTTCTCCTTTTCATTCTCAGGCCCCTGCGCAGCATCCTGATCGATGAATCCGGCAGCAACAGCTTCTTCCCTTGCCTTGGCCGCCTCGGCCCTCTCCTTGTGCATACCGGTCAGGAAGTCGGCTACCCGTGTCTGTTCACTACGCTCTTTTGCCTTGGCCGCCTCCTCTTTGATCTTCTGAAATTTTTTATTTTCCCCGACCCAGGCCCGGCTCTCCCGGCGGGAGCGGTCGATATCAAACCGGTCCCCGGTCCAGGGCTTGTGGCCGATATCCTTGACCGTGTCCCAGGGCAGGGAGTTGTCCATGTTTTTTTCTCCGGTCTTCAGGTAGTCAAGCATGCTCGGCACCACAACGTCCGGTTCAACCCCCTTGTACTGGGTCGAGCCGCCGTTTATCCGGTAAAACTTCTGAATAGTGACCTTGAGCGCTCCCAGGTCGTCATACTTCTTCAGATGGAGCAGAGGCAGGTTGCGATTCAGGTCAACCAGGGCCTGCACGGTTCCCTTGCCATGGGTATGCTCTCCACCGATAATAAGTGCCCGGCCGTAATCCTGCAGGGCGGCGGCAAGTATCTCGGAAGCCGAGGCGGCGAACTGATTGACCAGCACGATAAGCGGGCCGTCATAGACGACCTGAGCGTCTTCATCTTCCAGAACCCGGATCATGCCCTGGGAATTCTTCACCTGCACCACAGGGCCGCCGGGTAGAAACAGGCCCGAAATATCAACGGCATCGGTGAGGGCACCGCCGCCATTATTGCGCAGATCAAGAATCAGGCCTTTGATCCCCTCTTTTTTCAGACGGACCAGTTCGCTCCGGGTGTCATCGGTTACATTCCTGCCCTTTCCATTATCCCGGGTTGCACTGAAATCACGATAAAAACTGGGAATTCGGATGTACCCTATCTTGACCCCCTGATCATCCTTCAAGACCGTGGATTTAACATAGGTTTCCTCTATCTGGACCACATCCCTGACAATGGGAATAACCTGCTTGACCCCATCAGGTTTCTGCACGGTCAGAATCACCTCTGTGCCCTTGGGTCCACGGATGTAGCTGACCGCTTCCCGAATACGCATTTCGCTGATCTCAACCGGTTCACCGCCTTTTTCCGCCACCGCAAGAATGATATCTTCCGCCTGCAGCTGTCCCTGCCGTTCAGCCGCACTGCCCGGTATAATCCGCACCACTTTGATATGGCCATCGTCTTCACGAAGCACGGCGCCGATCCCCTCCAACGAGCCGGACATATGGATATCGAAATCCTCCTTGGAGGTTGGCGGCATATAGTTTGTGTGGGGGTCAAAGGCCCTGGCGACCGCGTCAAAGTAGCGGTTGTAATGGTCCTGCCTGCTCTCCTTCAACAGCCGGTTTAAATAATTTATATTTCGTTTTCGTACCGTTTCCATGGCTGTTTTCCAGATTTTGGTACTCGTTATCTCCTTGGCTTCGGGCTCACGGAACTGTTTGTCTTCCTTTTTCTTTTTCTCAACGGAATTGAGATATTCATCCAGAACCTGCAGCTTCAGCACCCGGCGCCAGCGGTCCCGCAGTTCCGCCCGATCGGCGGCCCAGGTGATTTTTTTGGGGTCGGACTCCAGGTAATCTTCACGATCCGGATCAAAACCTGCGGTCATGATGGGTTCAACCATGGTCTCAACCTGTCGAATCCGCTCGTCAAGTATCTGCATGCCCGCGTCCGGCAGAACCATTCTGCCCCGTCGCAGTTCATCGTCAATATGGCCGGAGAACGCCCCCAGCTCATCGACATCCGACTGGAGCAGAAAACGTTTTCTCGGATCAAGTTGGCGCAGATAGAGATCAAATGCCTTTTTTGACAGCTCGTCATCAAACGGAACATGGCTGTAATGCTGGG
>CAZPXI010000502.1:0-2030 GCA_964590715.1 uncultured Desulfobulbus sp. | reverse complement strand
TCGAAGCGTTGTTATAAATCGGCCTTCAGTCATGAACAGGCCAGAGAAATTATCCTTGAAAACAGGGGCACTCATTTTGATCCCGACGTGATCGATGCCTTTCTCGAACAGGAAGAGGACTTTAAACGAATTCGTATGGAGATACTCCTGCAGTAGTAACCTATGGATTATCCTGAGATGACACAACCGCTCAAACAGCGGTATCGAAACGAACTGCGCAGTCTGTATCATCATCGCGGGTCGTATATGCTTGTCGTGGTCGTGGTGCTCTTTATCTCTTTTTCCCTGCTGGATAGCCTGCTGGTTCCTTCGCTTTTTCTGGAATTCCTCCAGTACCGGCTGGCTGTCAGTGCCCTTTGTATACTGCTGTTTTTCTTGAATTATAAAGATGATGACTTTCAGTATTCCTTTATTATAACCGTTGTCGCCTACTTTTTTTCTCTTCTCATCCTGAGCTTGATGGTTATTCGCATGGGCGGAGTTACCTCGCCTTATTTTGCCGGCTTTATCGTTGCCATTGTCATCTATACCGCTATGTTTCCCCTGACCATGCTTCAGACCCTGGTCAGTGGTTTTATCGGTGTTGTTTTTTATCTGTTTTCTATTCTCTACTGGTGTCCTCCGTTGAAAGGTCAGGGGCTTGTCCTGGTCAGTAATGTTTTTTTCATGTCCGGTTTTGTTTTACTGGTAGCCGTTCAGAGTTGGTATGAAACCAAGGCCAGACGGGAGTCTTTTTTGCTCCGTATGCAGGAGGAGGAGACTGCGAATCAGTTGAATGCCCAGGCAGAGCTGCTGGAACAGGAAGTTGCCAGAAGATCCGAAGAGCATCAGCGAACGGAAAATCGCTTTCGACTGCTGTTTGAACATATCGTTGATGATGTGATCCTGGTTGGCGAGACCGGAAGAATTCTCTATGCCAATCCGCCTTTTTATGAGCATCTGGCCCTAAGTGAAAGGGAAGACCTCAATCTGACCGATCTGGTCGGGGTGGAGGAACGGTTACGGTTGCGTGGCGATCTGTTGACGCCGGTGGCAAGGGGTGAAGTGGTCAATGGATACCAGACCAGGCTTCACAGGGAAGATGGTGAGAGTTTTGATGTGGAAATAAACGGCAATAAACTGGAACGTCAGGGCAAGGTTCTTGGTCTGCAGCTGATTATCCGGGACATTTCCATGCGTAAGGAAATGGAGCAGGAATTGCGACAGAGCCTGCTGGTACGAAAACAGACGGAAAATGCCGCTATTATGGCTCTGGCCAGATTGTCGGAACATCGTGATATTACGCCGTACAGACATCTGGCCCGGATCAGGGCGTACAGCCGTCTCCTGGCAGAAGAGTTGGCGGGGCGACCTGAATATCAGGATCAGCTCGGTGGGAATGTCGTATCCGACCTCTCCATGGGTTCCGTGCTCCATGACATAGGCAAGGTGGGGATACCCGACACCGTCCTGTTTAAGAAAGGCAATTTGACAAACGAAGAACTGGACCTGATCAGGCAGCATACTATCTTTGGCGGGGATGTCATCAAGTCCATGGAAACACCGGATGAAACCAGCGGATTTCTTGAATCAGCCAAAAACATAGCCTATTTTCATCATGAGAAGTGGGACGGCAGCGGCTATCCATTTGGATTGGTCGGGGAGGAAATTCCGCTGGCGGCACGAATTGTGGCGTTGGCGGATGCCTATGAGTCCATGACCTCCTCAAGGCAGTATAACAAACAGCTATCCCATCAACAGGCTATGCATGCTATTATCCAGGAAGTCGGCCACCATTTTGACCCATCGGTTGTTGATGCCTTTCTCGCCCGTGAACAGGAGTTTGATTACGTACACAGCTCACTTGGAACTTTCTCTGGTGTCAGCAACGGAAAGGGTGACGGTTTGGTGCTCTGATAACGGTGTCAGTCGGCAAGTGTATAGAGAACAGCCCTTTCCGAGTGGATGGCGGTGGTATCAAAGAGCGGTATTTTGGTGTGCTCCTGCTTAAGAAGCAGGGCGATTTCGGTGCAGCCGAGGATAACCGCCTG
>CAZPXI010000501.1:0-2034 GCA_964590715.1 uncultured Desulfobulbus sp. | reverse complement strand
TTTTTTGCCTGATAGAGGGCGGAATCGGCAGCAGTCACCACCTCTTCCCCGGTTCGAAAGTGATGTGGAAAACATGCAAGCCCCACACTGACTGTTTTGCTAAACGGTGAAATATCATCAATTTCAAAAACATGGTCAGCCACCTTCTGCCGGATCCTTTCTGCGACTTTGACGGCGTCCTCAAGCGCTTCCCCCCTGTGGAGAACGATAAACTCCTCTCCCCCGTATCGGCACGGAATATCGCCATGTCGAACATTTCTCCTGATTACCCCGGCGATAAGAGCCAGAACCTGATCTCCCACCGGGTGACCATACCTGTCATTGACCTCCTTGAAATGATCAAGGTCAAGAAGCATTACCCAGAACCCGACCTTATCGTCACGGTACCTATCGACGAACTCATTTATCTTACGGATAAAATATCGTTTGGTGTACAACAGGGTCAGGCCATCGGTTACAGCTATGCTGTAGAGTTCGGCATTGGCAAATGAGATGGTGATATGATGCGAGAGCACGGAAACAATCTTCTTTTCAGAATTGGTAAAAACCTCGCCGACCGGCTTGATGATCGCCACCAGCCCGATCTTCATATTCTGCTGCTGAACCGGCACAAGAAGCTTCCTGCCGTCTTCTGAAAAAACAGGCCGGGTATAGTTGTGATGCACCAGTCCCTCGATATCATCCTGAGTCAGGGCACAGTCCGGAAGAACACCGGATTCAAGCTCAAAAAACAGATGATAATGCCGCTTATCTTTCCGGTGAATGTTGACAATTTCAAAAACACCATCCTTATTTTCAACCGGCAGAACAAGTGAAACCGCCTCCGCCTTGAGGATTTTACAGAGAAGATCAACCACAATCTCCTTGAGCTTCTTTTTTTCAATGGTCTGGCTCAAGGATTCAACAATGGAAATATGGGCCTCCACCTCCGCCCGTCCCTCTCTGATCTCGCCGACATATCTACCGATTGCACGACTCATAACATTAAAGGAATCCGCCATCTGGGCGATCTCACCACCACATTCCACGTCGACCCAGTAGGAAAAATCACCCTGGCCGACCTTTGCAAACCCAACCAGTAATTCCTCCAGTGGTCTGGTGAAAAAACGGGTAAGGATAAAGTGAAGCAGAAGAGCACCAAGGAGAAAAGCTCCGATTCCAGTCAGGATAATACGCCGGGCCAGCCCGCCGATCAATGCATTCATCTCATCAAGGGATGAGTCGATTACAAGAATACCGACATTTTTCTCGTCTGCATCATGGCAGCCGTAACAGGCCGGTTCATTGCGGATTGCGGTCACGTTACGGATAAACGATTTTCCACCACTGTTCATGATAACGGTTGGTCGTAGTTTGGCGACATTGCCGCCGTGGCAGACAAGACAGCCTGCATCTTTCTGTTTATCCAGCGTTACCCCAATCTGAGTCTGATCGCTGCTCATGATGACTTTTCCCTTTATATTGACCACATTAATAAGGGAAAAACCTTTCAGACTCAGCATATTACGGATGGTTGCCATGGTGGCCGTCCGATCATTAAGCAGCATGGAAGAGTGGAGCCCGGCCTTGATGACCATCCCGGTCTGGATGGCATTGCGGCTTGTCTGCTCGACCAGCCTGTCGCGCTGGTAGGTCCATACACCATAGAGCACCATACCCATGGCAAGAAAAAAAATAAGAAATACTCCTCCAAAAATTCGTACCTTCAGGGAGTTTATGCAATTATACATGATATCAGGCTACTCTGGGGCTGTAAGAAAAGAACATGGCTGATATTGCACTTATATTCGGGCCGACAATTCTTAAAAAAAAAAGCGCGGCTAGCTGGTTGAATAGATCGTGACCGGCGTTACAGATAAACCCTCATACCTTAGCGGCACAACGAACAATAAAAATACGCATTTTCAGCTAGTTGCAACACTCTATGTCGCATAACGTTGCTGAATTTTAAAGAATCACGCAATAACAAGATGTTAAATGTTATTTTCAGACAAACCAGCATGGCTGGACCAAATTTTAGGTCACAGCCACAAC
>CAZPXI010000500.1:0-2047 GCA_964590715.1 uncultured Desulfobulbus sp. | reverse complement strand
AGTTGGGTACTGATAAGTATAACGCAAAAGTCAAGGATCCGACAAGCTGTTTATCAGAAAACAGAGGCCAGAGGACGGATGATAGAACAGTTACCGCCTGCGACGCTGCAGCTATGGCCCATTGCCTGATTACCCTGATTTTTGCTTGTAGGTTGGCATTAGCGGGTCTCAGCTTCAAACCTGTTGGAAAGGACAACCTCGGACAGATCCAGTTGCCCCGGACGCGGCCACGCCTCTTTTGTACCCTTGCCGATAGCAACAAACATGGTAATTACATGATCGCCGGGAAGATGGATAAGCCGGGCCACCTCTTCAAAATCAAAGCCGTCCATCGGGCAGGACTCATAGCCCATGGACTGGGCGGCAAGCATCAAGGTCTGGGCGGCAATGCCGCAGGACCGCATGGCTTCGTCCCTCTGCACCTGATCTTTGCCGCGATAATACGCATCAATAGCAGGGATCATAAACTCACGCACCTCTTGCGGGGCATTGGCCCAGTATCGCTCAGGCTCTTTTTCCCATGACTTCAGATCGGCACAGAGAATAATGAACAGGGAGGCATCGGTCACCTGGGCCTGATCCCAGGCGACTTCTCTGATCTGCTGCCTGAGGGCCGGGTCCGTGACCACCACAAACCGCCAGTTCTGGATATTGAACGCGGTCGGCGAGAGGACGGCAAGCGACAGGAGTTCATTCACCTCTTCCTCCGTCATCACATAGCTTGGATCATAATGCTTGACTGCCCGACGGGAACGGATTGCATCTTTTGTGTTCATGCTTTTTCTCCATATATTTTTTCAAGCGATGATGAAGATCTCAAGGCTTTCAGTTAAAAAAGCTCCAGACCGACGGACGACTCCTGAACCTGAATTCCCAGCGGCATGAGCAACTGAAACAAAGGACGGCCAAAATAAAAGAGCTCTTCGGCCACACTCAGGTTCCGCACTCCGGCAGCCTGATTGCGAAAGCCGAGATCAACATTCACCAGCCGGGTCAAGTCCTCCAGCAGGGAGGCCCGTTCGGCTGCCGACTGCAACCGGGTTTCGACTGCAGCCATATCCGGACAGGGACACTCCTCTTCATGCCTGCGAACAAGGGGCAGCAGGTGATCATCGTCTTCAATACAGTCAAAACGGGTCAGGAGCTCTTTGCCGGTGATGGCCAGCAGTGCCTCCGGAGCAGTGCAGTCGAGCAATCCGCAGGCCACCGGCCGCTGTTGGTAAATTGAGCAGGCCTTGACCGCCTCATCATAAAACAGACAGGTCCAGGAACCGCTCCGGCCCTGAAGTTTAAGAAATTCATGGCTCACCGGTGTTGCCGATTCAGCCAACGGCTGGTAGGCCGGCTCCCCTTTTCTGATAGTAGTCAGATGTTCGCGGCGCAGCGCACCGGAATGGATCAGGACAAGATCCTGACTGTGCAGGGCCGGGCCACCCTGCATGCAGCAGGAGCCGCACCGGTCACAGGCCCGCTTTTTGCTCATAACAGTCACGGCAGAATCAGGCGTCCGCCTCAACAATCTCAAACCGGTCACCGCAGCGCAGGCTGCCCGGCTTGATTACCTTGGTAAAAATACCCTCTCTTGGCATAATGCAGTCGCCGACCTGTTTAAAGATCTCACAGCCCTTATGGCATTTCTTGCCGATCTGGGTAACCTCAAGCTCGACCTCGCCGCAGACAAGCCGGGTGCCGATGGGAAGATGGGGCAGATCGATCCCCTTAGTGGTGATATTTTCGGCAAAGGCCCCGGGTGCAAGTTCAAGCCCCTTGGCCCGCATAAAATCAATCGATTCCTCGGCCAGCAGGCTGATCTGCCGGTGCCAGTCTCCGGCATGGGCATCACCCTCAATCCCGTGATCGACCCGCACTGTGACCGATTCCACAGGTTCCTTGTTAACTCCTTTCTTCCGACTCACATTGAGTGAAACAATTGTTCCCATTTGCTGTGCTCCTTAGGTATAAAAAAATCAGGTATCCGCCATCAAATCCGTGCTCAAATAGCGCTCGCCGGTATCCGGCAGCACAACCACTATTCGTTTCCCTTTAT
>CAZPXI010000499.1:0-2050 GCA_964590715.1 uncultured Desulfobulbus sp. | reverse complement strand
GAAGTTTCCCCGGTTTGTGGTGTGTGAGCAGCTTATCTGCTTCCGGAGCGTTTTCTCTTGCCGCATCCGCAGTTTTGTTCACGTCCTTTTCCGCCGCGGCCCATGCCGGCACCTCGACAGTTGCTTTGGTCCGTGGTTTGGCCGGTATTGACGATTTCAGCTACATTCCTTCTTTCGGCAGCGCACCGTCCAGCGCCTCTACCGGTCATTGACCCTTGCCCTTCCGGGCCTCTTCCGTTCATTCCAGGCATAATGCATCTCCTATAGGTATATTTTGTTATTGAAGGCTCCATTGCCGATCTGCAGTGGAGCCGCTTCTTGTCATCTGTGGTCGGTATATTGTTTGTTGCTCCTCTTGACGTGGAGCTGTAACGTATCCTTGACTCCGAATAGTTACAGTTTTTTGTGTCTCCTGTTCCTTCTGCGGCAGTGGTGGGCCGTGGTGCAGTTGTTTCGGCTCTCCGCGTCCGATATCATGTAGTCTCCGCCTTCGATGCGAAGCGCCCATCCGTTTGCAAGCGCCCTTGCCGTAATGCTTCTGGCTTCGGCAAGTATCCGGCACAGTGTTGGTGTGGAGACATCCATCATCCGGGCGGCGTCCTCGCGACTGATACCTTCCGCGTCAACCAGTCGCAGGGCCTCAAATCCTTCCAGCGGCAGCGTGACCCCCTTCATTTCCTGCGGCGCGACGCCCTCGGGTTTATAAGAAGTAAATGCCGGTCTGCACCGGATGCAGCGTTTTTTTTTGGGGCGAGGCATTGTCGTCTCCTAGTTATGAAATATGTTTCATATTGAACAATAGGGATCGACCCGGTTGGAGTCAAGGAAAAAATACGGAGTGAGCGTTTTTTTTTATGCGGACTCTGCGGGCAAGGGTGAGTGGGAACTCTATGCGTTGCACGATGGGGCAGAGGTACATTTCAGCTGTTGGACGCTCTGTTCCGGCCAAAGCGGATCCGTCATTGTCGGATTCCATGGAGCAACGCGGAGGCGGCACAAAAGGTGAGTACCTGGTGACCGGCACGGTCTGCGGAGCAACAAGGTTGCAGTAAATGCTGCATGCAAAAGAGGTCTTGCCTAAAAAAAACCTGATTACGTACAAAGCTCAGCTTTTCACAAATCAGGGATAACATCGCTTGTTCATCCGGATTGCAGGATTCTGTAAATTTATCATAAATTCGTTTAGTTAGTGATGCCCTTTGGCATTCAGCGATGGTATCCCTTCCATTATGAGGATTGTGGGTAATGAGAAAAAAATGGCTGTGCGGAATCCCTCTTCGCTGTACACTGTCCATTAGTTCTGTTTATCATCATCGCTGGGAAGTATGGACCTTTGATAAACCGCGACCGCGGGACAAGAGATGAATCTATGAATTCCGGGAGGTCTGCATGGCTGTTTTCGGCAGGTTGAAGGACCCCTTCAGTGGACTGTCCCACCTGTTCGGTGCATTTTTATCCATCGCCGGGCTTGCGGTACTGGTTACCCTGGCGGTGCAGCGGGCCACCGTATGGCATGTGGTGTCTTTTGCCGTTTACGGAACCAGTATGGTGTTGCTGTACACGGCCAGCGCCCTGTATCACTTACTCCCCTTGTCGGCGCAGGGGGAAAAGGTACTCAGGACACTGGATCATGTTATGATTTACATGCTCATTGCCGGCACCTATACCCCTATCTGCCTGGTTCCTTTACGTGGCGCCTGGGGATGGAGCATCTTCGGCGTGGTGTGGGGACTGGCGTTTGCAGGTATCTTTGTGTCAATTTTTTTGCTGGATGCCCCCCGCTGGCTGAGCACCTCCATTTACCTTCTTATGGGCTGGGTGTGCATTGTGGCTATCTATCCCATTATTGTGTTGTTGACCCCGGAGGGATTGTTCTGGCTGGTCGCCGGCGGCCTGTTCTATACCGCCGGTGCCGTTATCTACGCCCTGAAAAAACCGAACCCCTGGCCGGGGACGTTCGGCTTCCATGAAATCTGGCATCTTTTCGTCATGGCCGGAAGCGCCTGCCATTTTATGTTGATGTTCCGCTATATCCTGAACGCCTGAGCCG
>CAZPXI010000498.1:0-2050 GCA_964590715.1 uncultured Desulfobulbus sp. | reverse complement strand
GACTCGAACTCGCGACCTCCGGCGTGACAGGCCGGCATTCTAACCAACTGAACTACGACCCCGTATCTTTGGTGGGCGGTACAGGGCTCGAACCTGTGACCCTCGGCTTGTAAGGCCGATGCTCTCCCAGCTGAGCTAACCGCCCCAAAGGATGAGGTGTTTCTACCAAGTTACCCCAAGTCCGTCAAGCAAAAAGAAGCTCTGCGAGTAAAGATATTCTCATCGGTCATAGAGAGACTTTCACCATGGCCGATGTTGCCGAAAAAGCCTCCTACTGCGCAGGTGTATTGTGCGATGATACCGTGAAATCGTTATAAATCGAATCGAGTGAAACATCCTTAAACAAGGTCTCTCCCTCTTTAACGATCAAGGCCTTCTGCAACACCTCATCGACGTCATGAACAAGTTCGATGGTCAGGCTGTTGCGAATCTTCTGCGGCACGTCCTGGAGATTCCGCTTATTTTCACGCGGGATCAAAACCCGGGTAATATTTCCCCGACGGGCGGCAAGAAGTTTTTCCGTCAAGCCGCCGATGGGTAGAATACGACCGCGCAGTGTTATTTCGCCGGTCATTGCCAGCTGATGGTCAACCGGCAGCTTAAGCATGGCTGAAACAATACTGGTGGCAATGGTGATCCCAGCGGAAGGGCCATCCTTGGGAATGGCACCCTCGGGTACATGGACATGGATATCAACGGATTTATAAAAATCCGAGTTCAGCCCCAGCCGCATGGCCCGTGAACGGACATAGGACATTGCAGCCTGGGCGGATTCCTGCATGACGTCGCCAAGTTTACCGGTAACCATCATCTTGCCGCTGCCCGGCATCAATGTCGCCTCTATCTGCAGCAGTTCACCGCCGACTTCGGTCCAGGCCATGCCGGTTGTCAGGCCGATGGCATCCCGGTCTTCAGCCAGACCAAAACGAAACTTCGGCACCCCGAGATATTTCCCTATCGACTGCCTTGAAATCCTGTACTGCTTTTTAGGATCTTTTCTTTTCAGACGATCCCGGGCAACCTTTCTGCACACGGCGGCGATGGTCCGCTCCAGGTTCCGCACCCCGGCTTCCTTGGTATAACGGCGAACGATCTCAAGAACGGCTCCATTACTGAACTGGATATCGTTTTCCTTGAAACCGTTTGCCTCCAACTGCTTGGGAATGAGAAATTCGGAGGCGATGTTCTGCTTTTCCTCTTCAGTGTACCCGGAAAGCTGGATAATCTCCATCCGGTCCTGAAGAGGCAGAGGAATGCCGTGCAGGGTGTTGGCAGTGGTGATAAAAAAGACTTCGGAAAGATCGTAATCCAGATCCAGGTAATGATCGTTAAAGGCAAAGTTCTGTTCCGGATCAAGCACTTCAAGCAGGGCCGCCGAGGGATCACCCCGGAAATCCATGCTCATCTTGTCGACCTCATCCAGGCAGAAAACAGGATTAATCACTCCAACCTTCTGCATGGAATGGATAATCTTACCGGGCATGGCCCCGATGTAGGTCCGGCGGTGCCCGCGAATCTCGGCCTCATCGCGAACTCCACCAAGGGAGAGGCGGATGAATTTTCGGCCCATGGCCCGAGCGATGGACTTGCAGACAGAGGTCTTGCCCACACCCGGAGGGCCGACCAGGCAGATAATCGGGCCGCGAATCTTTTTCACCTGGGTCTGAACCGCAAGGTATTCAAGGATGCGTTCTTTTGGTTTTTCCAGCCCGTAATGATCCTCATCCAGTACACGTCCCGCCTTGTTGATGTCGATTTTCGAGCGGCTCTTCTTACTCCAGGGCAGGGTAATGATACTGTCTATATAGTTACGGACAACCGTGGTCTCAGCAGACATCGGCGGCATCAGGCGAAGTTTTTTCAACTCCTTTACAGCCTTTTCCCTGACCAGCTTGGGCAGATTCTTTTTTTCAATGGACTGCTCAAGCTCAGCCAGATCATCACCGCCCTCCCCCTGCCCCATCTCATCCTGGATGGTCCGGATCTTCTCACCCAGATAATAGTTGCGCTGGGTGATGGCCATTTTCTTTTTGACCTTGGCGTGAATATT
>CAZPXI010000497.1:0-2053 GCA_964590715.1 uncultured Desulfobulbus sp. | reverse complement strand
CAAGAATCTGGGCATTGGTATGGCCGTACTTCCTGTAATACCTGGAAAACCACATTCGTTCAGGAACCTTGCCGGCAAGCTTCAAAAAAACCCCCAGAGTACGCCATGGCTCAGGACTGGGATGGGAAAAAACTATAAGATTGTCGACCGAGGCCTTATATTTGCGGAGTATCCTTCTCAATCCCCACCAGTGCATACGCCAATATCCCCGACAGGAGATGAGCGGCAGCACCCGACGACCGGCAAACAACCGTTCACCGTCCCGATCCAACAGGGCGAGAACGGGACCGCTGGGATTATACGACCAGGTCGGACCGGCCAGAATGATGAGATCATACCCGGAAAAGCATTTCTCATCCAACGGTTCTATGGGATAGCGCTTGCGAAAAAAGGTCAGCAGCATCATCCAGAAGGTCTTCACCACTGAGCCAATCGGAAACCGTAGATGCTCCTGAGGTTTTATTCTCTCCCACTGTACAGTCACATTCTCCTGGGAAATGCCTTCAGCTATGGAGTGCAGCAAATTCTTAGTCTGACTGCTGAATGAAAAATAGAGGATTAAAACCGAAGGGAATTTTTGGGCTGGAGAGGTCATCTTTAGTCTGCTCACCGTTAAAATAAAGGTAACTGTTCAGCAGCACCCCATCTGCACGCGATCAGGCTGTTCACATAGACATACTATAGCTCTCCAACCTGCTTGCGCACATCTGGGGCACTGTTGAACAGTTACATACTGAGCTTTTAGCCGAGATCCTGCACCTGAATCGTTACAAACGAAAAATACATATGAGGCGTTATAGCATAGTCTAAAGACAAAAAAAAGCCCCTGATCACAGATCAGAGGCTTTCTTGACCGAAGTCGTATTCCAGTTCTCCAACTATTCGATTTCGTGCTCTACGCCGATGGCTATTTTATAGAGTACCGTCAGGACAAAGAAGCCCATGGCCCAAATCCCGAGGGTAATGAAAATCTCATTTGCAGTGGGGTAGTATTCCACGACCTCCTCAATGGGTGTCGGGACGAAGCCGCCAAGTACAAAGCCGACCCCTTTGTCAAGCCAGAAAGAGATAAAGATTGAAGCAGCGCCGGCGCCCAGCCAGAAATCATTCCTCCTTCTGGTATAGGGGATGGACAGCAGAGCAATACCGATGACAAAGAGAACAACAAATCCCCACATGAACGGAACAAGGTTATTGTACATATGTCCATCATGCTCAAGCCCAAAAAACAGATACTGTAAGGTATGAATATGGCCAGGCATATTGGAGTAGTAGGCGACAAAAAACTCAAGACCGACAAAGAAGACGTTAACCAAAGCGGCATATATTATTATAGTTACCAGCTTGTCAATTGCCTTTTTGCCGGCGTCAAAGTTTGACACCCTTTTTAAAATCAAGGCTGCGATAACGATAAAAGCAGGACCGGCTGCAAAGGCGGACGCCAGAAATCGCGGGGCGACAATGGCAGACAGCCAGAAATGCCGGCCGGGCAGACCACAGTAGAGCATAGCCGTTACAGTATGAATGGAAACGGCAAAGGGTATCGACAGATAGACGAAGAAGTAAATCCACTTCGGCGGTGGTACCTCTTTTCTCTCGGAAGTAAGAATTACCCATCCGCAAATGATATTAAGGAAAAGATACCCGTTAAGCACCAGCATGTCATAAAACAACATAGACTTGGGCTGGGCATGAAAAATTACGTTCAGCATCCGCATCGGTTGACCAAGATCAACGACGATAAAACTCAGACACATTAACAATGCTGAAATGGCAAGAAATTCACCAAGAATGGTTATCTTAGCAAATTCCTTATAGTTATGAATGTAATAGGGAAGCACAACCATAACCCCACCGGCGGCAACACCAACCAGAAAGGTAAACTGAGAGATATACACGCCCCAGGATACATCACGACTCATCCCGGTCAAACCAAGACCGTAGTTAAACTGCCGGACGTAGCAAATGACGGCAATTCCTATAAAGGTGCCAAGAAAAGCCAGCCACATCCAGTAGTAATTATTTCCTTTTAGTGCTTTTTCAAACATGGCGA
>CAZPXI010000496.1:0-2064 GCA_964590715.1 uncultured Desulfobulbus sp. | reverse complement strand
GAAAATAGCATCGAAGATGGCACTTTTTAGGCTATTTTCATAGTTGGTTGTGGCTGTGACTAAAAAATCCGGTCCAGCCATGCTGGTTTATCAGAATAAGATTATCAAACATTTTGCCTATTTCCAAGAACTAAACCGGATCAACTCCATTGAATTTCATACAGCCGCCCCTGCAACAGTCCAAAGACAACAAACACGCAGCATGGTTCCAACCGATTCTCAGGTAATAATCCAACAGTGGTTTCCGATCACGCCTTCTTTCCCGGCCCTCTCTTTTTCTTTTTTTTGATCTAAAATTAAGCTGAAATAAATCTGAAACGAATCTCAAATGAATCTGAATTATCCGACAAACCTGCCCATAACAGCTGAAAAAGATCGCATTGTTACCGCAATCCGTGAAAACCAGATTCTGATTATTGCAGGTGATACCGGTTCCGGCAAGACTACCCAGCTGCCAAAAATGTGTCTTGATGCAGGCCGGGGCAAAGAAAAAATCATCGGCTGCACCCAGCCGCGACGGCTGGCTGCGGTCTCCATGGCCGAACGGGTGAGCGATGAGCTTAAACGGCCTGATCTGGTCGGCTCCACAGTCCGTTTCCAGGATCGGACCCAGGAAAGTACCATAATCAAATTCATGACCGACGGGATTTTGCTGGCCGAAACCAGAAGAGATCGTCTGCTCAAACGCTATGACACCATCATCATTGACGAGGCCCATGAACGGAGCCTGAACATTGATTTTCTGCTGGGCTATCTTAAACAACTACTGCCCAAACGGCCGGAGCTTAAACTGATCATTGCTTCTGCCACTATTGACACCGAAAAGTTCAGCAGCCACTTCGGCAATGCACAGATTTTTCAGGTCTCAGGCCGGACCTTTCCCATCACCGTCGAATTTTCGGATGACTCCAACGGCGAGGAAATAAACCATGTCGATCAGGCCTGCGAGGCCGTGCAGACATTGTGCCTGCATCCCGGCGGTGACATACTTGTGTTCATGCCCACCGAGCGTGATATTCTTGATACCCTGTCCGCACTCCAGCACGCTCTTGATCCGGCCCGCCACCTGATCCTGCCGCTCTTTGGCCGCCTCCAGGCTGGTGATCAACGAAAAATCTTCCGGACCTATACAAAACGAAAAATTATTGTTGCCACCAATGTGGCCGAGACCTCGATCACCGTGCCCGGAATTCGGTTTGTAGTCGACACCGGACTTGCCCGTATTCCCGAGTACAATGTCCGGGCCAGGACCTCCAGCCTGCTGGTCTCACGGATTTCAAAGGCAAGCTGCGACCAACGTTCGGGTCGTTGCGGGCGAACCGGTCCCGGCACCTGCCTGCGACTGTACAGTGAAGAAGACTACCTGGGACGGGCTGAGTTCACCCGGCCTGAAATACAGCGCTCCAACCTGGCGGAAGTCATTCTGCAGATGATTTCCCTGGGCCTTGGCGATCCGCGCCGGTTTCCCTTTCTTGATCCGCCCTCACCCCGGGCCATCAGCGACGGTTTTCGCCAGCTGCACGAACTAGGCGCCATTGATTCCCGAGACCGGCTGACCGGGCGCGGACGGATCATGGCCCGCCTGCCCCTTGATCCGCGGATCGCCAGGATCATCATAGAAGGAGCTGAGCGGAATGCCCTGCGGGAGACAACAATTATCTGCGCCGCGCTCTCGATCCAGGACCCGCGCATGCGGCCTGCGGAAAAGGAAAGGCTCGCCGATCAGGCCCAGCAACAATTTATCGATAAACAGTCCGATTTTCTGAGCCTGCTCAATATCTGGAACAGCTGGCAGGAGTTCAGCAAGGGTACATTCAGCAGTTCCAAATTGCGCAAATTCTGCACCACCCATTATCTTTCCTGGCAGCGAATGCGTGAATGGTTCGATATCCATGAACAGATCAACCGGCTGCTCAAACCCATCAAAGGATTTTCCGCCAACAGCGAACCGGCATCCTATGCTGCAATCCATATGGCCCTGGCCAGTGGTTTCTTAAGAAATATCGGCCGCAAGAAAGAAAAAAACCTGTACACGGTCAGCGGCGGCCGTGAGGTTACGATTTT
>CAZPXI010000495.1:0-2077 GCA_964590715.1 uncultured Desulfobulbus sp. | reverse complement strand
AGGTTTGTTCACCGATGGTAACCTGTTTTTCCTGCATGGCTTCAAGCAGGGCCGACTGCACCTTTGATGGTGCCCGGTTTATTTCGTCGGCCAGGATCATGGAAGAAAAAATCGGACCCTGTTTGACTTCAAAACTGGTGTCGCGGGGGTTGTAAATCTCCGTGCCGATAATGTCGGCAGGCAACATATCCGGTGTGAACTGAATCCTGCGGAAATCCGTGGAAACAACACCGGCAAGCGTTTTAACCGCCAGCGTTTTGGCAAGGCCGGGAAGGCCTTCAAGCAGGATATGCCCTCCGGCGAGTAGGCCGATAAGAAGGCGGTCGACCAGATACTCCTGGCCGACAATAACCCGGCGCATTTCAGTCTTCAGAAGCGGCAGCCAGGCCGAGGCCTTAGTAACGGCCGCGTTGATTTCCTGGATTGACGGTGATCCGGTTTCCCGGCCTGGAAGATGCTCGGTTGCCGATACCGGTGGAGCAGGGGGGGCTGATTCTGTCATCATAGTATTCCCTTTTTGTTATACGTTATGAATATTCCCGTTTCGATCTGCTGAGACTATAACAAGTCAACATTACCGGAACCTTTCGTAAAGATTACAACACTGTAATGTTGGGAAAAATGTAACTATTCAGGAGCACCTCATCTTCGCCCATTCAGGCCTGCTCGACTAGCACAAGTATGCTTTGCAGTCCCAATGAACAGGTAGCGTAGACTCCGAATCTAAGGCACTCCAGAACAATTACAGGTCAGAGTTTAGGGAGATCTGTTGCCCCACTTGAACAGTTATGGAAAAATACCTGGAACAGAGGGGAGGCAGGGTACAGCCGGGAGGGACGGGGACGGCTGGATGCGGCGAGAGGGCGGAAAGCCAACAGCTGCCGGTTCCCCGGCAGCTGTTGGTAAGAAAAATAATTCGTTGGCGCGGATTATTTTTTGGTGTAGTGCAAAGACGGAATTACTTTGTTGATAAGCCAGAAGAGAATGAAAGGAGTTGCAGCGACCAGTAGCGCTCCGAAAAGCCCTTCTTTAAAGGTCTCCATGCTGTGCGGTATTATCGGCATGTGGTAGTGCATAAAACCATCAAAGGACAGCGAGAATGCCTGACCGCCGATAACAACGTTCCAACGCATCATAAAAACGCCGAACAGGATGAGCGCCAGGGCAACCGAGGTTCGCTTGATGGATGCCTTGGGTATAATCAGCATAATGAAGGGAACCAGGTTACCGAAGAGATACTGGAGGATAAAGATGTTGACAAAATCCTTACCGTACATCACCGAGCGCAGGATATCCCACGATTTCATGGCCGTATATCCACGGAAGATCTGGTCAAGCAATTCCAGGGTGATGGCGGCAATCAGAAAACCGATCAGGTAGCGTGATGTTTTGTGAATAATATCAACTTCAGCACCTTTGATCAGCTGTACCGACTCATCTCCACGTCCCTTGGCCAGGGTCGTCGTGAATTTTTTCCATTCCATGATGATGATATAGGTCAACATACATAGAGCGATACCTGAGACCACGGCCGACATGATGAAGATGACCGGCATAAGCGGCGACATCCACAATGCATTGGCCTTAACCGAGCCAAAGATAAAACCGGCATACCCGTGGAGGAAACAGGCAACCGGAATACCGATACCAGCCAGTATCTTAACGGCTTTTTTATCTGTGGCTACAGCCTCGTCGCTCAGGTCATACGCTCCAAGTGCAAGTATGATATACAATGTCCTCATGAAGGAGCTGCTGATGCCTTTTTTCCCTTTCAGTACATTGATTTGTTCAACAAAGTACACCCGGTATACAAACCAGATCTCGCTGAGAACAATAATACTGTAGGTTGTGAAAATAATACCGAAGGCGGAAATCGCCGAGGTAAAGTGTGGTGTGAACAGGACCTCCATCCCTCTGAACGGCTGCTGCAGATGCATGAGCAGCGGCATCATGGCCACCGGCAGGCAGGCCAGGGAGAAGACCAGAGAAAACCGGGCCATATCCTTCAGATCCTCTTGGCCAAAGACATGGTACAGGGAGGACAGGACAAAGGCACCTGCCACAAGACCTGTCATGT